>JAOZPL010000001.1 GCA_029932795.1 Candidatus Zixiibacteriota bacterium
GCCATTTAGAGTAACTTTAGTCCGTTCACCCACGGTCTGGTCAGGGCCTGCGTCGGCCACCGGTGCATCATTCACGCTGTTTATGGTTATAGTTACTGTTGCCGGATCCGACAGCCCCCCACCGGGGTCCGGAACATAATAAGTAAAGCTATCCAGGCCAAAATAATTTTCTGCCGGAGTGTAGGTTATAGAACCATCAACCGTATTGACAGCAACAAACCCATTGGATGGATTACCGGCTACAGTGACTGTTGCCGGATCAATCAGGCCTTCCACGTGGAGGTCGTTCTTCAGTACATCAATTATAACGGGAGTATCCTCGTCGGTCTCAACCGTGTCGTCAACAAGCTGCGGGGAAGGGCCTACAAGGGTGACATCGTCGATTTGAACGGAACTACTTGTGTCTCCGAAACCGAGCAGGTCAAAATACAGGGTGACAGGCTGCGCTTCAGCGACAGAGCTGAGATCCAACGTTACGGTGACAGGCAGCGTAGGCGACCAGGATTCACCGCTGGCGCTTTCCCACGACCCAGTGACGTGGTCAGCATAATAAAGCACGCCTGTTTCCTGAAGGTTGAAAAAGGCATCGGTGCCTGCTGGCATAGATGTGATAGTGTAACCGATCGGGTTCCCTGTTGCTGCATTTAGCAAAGCGACTTCAAAGGCGTCTGGAGTCTCGCCCGCCAAGTTTGGCCCAAGTTTCAGGTCCGTCAGGGTAAACTTAAGAGCAATGGTCTCCGCCGGCAGCTCAAAGGACTGCCAGAGACTGGTTAGATATTCGTCACCTTCCCCTAATACTGCTTTACCATCACAGATCAAAACATTGCCTGAAGTTGACCATCCAAAATCCGGGCCTGACTCGCTGACCGAGAAATCGCCGTTTACAATGCCAGCCCTTCCGAAAGCGGGGTATGGCAAAAGCGCAATCACCAGGATCAGGAGAATAGATGCACAGGGGTTGAGATGTTCAACGGGTTTAAGCCGGCCAAATTTCCCGCTCCCGGATGATAAGTGAAAAAGATTCATTTGCATTTTGGGATAAAATCCTTAACTTCTGCCCTGTTGGCTTTCTTTGCACGTTGCTCATGCGCAGAGCGCTCGCCCAAAGGAGCGCATTCCCAGGCAGAGCGCAGGAGCGAAGCAGCAGTTCCACGCTCACATAGGAAGCTGTCCGAGAATACGTTTTCATGTCATTTCTTTCGGAGCGAGAAATGACAACTTGGGTTAGTTCTCAAGCAGCCTCCTATGTCGTGCCCTAACCTGCTGCGTCAAGGGTCAAAGTATATCCTGTGCTGAAGTTGACAAAGCCGGCTCCCCCGATCTTGATAAAGTAGGTTCCCGCTACCAGATTGTTAAGGCTCAGCGACGCCAAGCCTGCGTTTCCGGCAGCGGCGCGCAGTTCCCTGCCATGCTCGTCCATGAGTGTGAGCATCAGATCGGGCTCACTACTTTGATAGGTAAGTTGGACCATGTCCTGGGTACCACCGGATACCGGCAGATCGAAACAGAACCAGTCCACGTCACTGCTGTTATGAATGGTCAGGCCTGAAAGTTCTGCATGTCCGGCGGTCAGGGTTACATCAGAAGCCGTGTCTCTGCTGTCGTTTTCTTCCAGGGAATCCGGCTGAGGGAGAACAACCATTCCTGATCTCGCAGTGTTATCCCCTTCAACCGGCTCGGTAGTTTCAGCAGGGGGTTTGACCATAACCCCAAGGTAATAGCTTCCCGGCCCAATCGCTGCCAGGTCAAGCGCTTCTGTATGCGTTACATCAGCTCCAGCGTCAAGTGCGCTCATGTTCACTGATTTCAACAAGGTGTCTGAAACAGGGTCAATCGTTGAACCAGTTGATATATAATACTCGACGGTAAATGCCTCGCTTGCTTTATCGCCAAAATTGGCGATCTTTGTTGTCACATCTATATTGCCATCGGCAACCTGGCTTTCGTCAATCTGCATCGATTCCACACCCAGGTTCGGTCCCGCTGCATCCGGTGCTGTGATGCTCAACGTATAATCATAATGACCGCCAAGACTGCCGACGACCAGGTAATATTGCCCACCGCTCACCCCGTCGAGACTGATCTGATAGTCCCCGTCGGCTACCTTTTCCCCGTTAGCAACTGAGTTCATGTACCTGTCATAGAGACCAAGCATCAAATCGCCTTTCGAATCATCGAATGTAACTTCAATCTGATCCCCTGTGGTACCATCTCCGCTCATGCGGAATACCATCATGTCTTGATCGTATACACTGTGGAGATTGCGATCCACCGAATAGGTTCCCCTGACGACTCCAAGATCAATAAACCAGTTGTTTGCCAGCTCTTGTGTCTCAAGACTATCCGGGGTACCCGCCACAAGTGCCTGTATCTCGCCCACATTGTCTGTCTCATTCAGCTCATCAACCTCGCTTGCGGGATCAACAACTGCACGAACTATAACCTCGGTATCCGGAGTAAAATCAGGCACGGATATTGGAACATCAATGATCAGTTTTTCTCCCGGGGCAAGAACACCAACGGTCACAGCACCAAGATTATAATCTGTACCGGCTGAGACAGCATGGAGTTCAAGCCCAAATGACCGCGCATAATCTGCACCATAGTTGCTGACTGTGACATACGCATGAGAATTGTCAGTACCGGGAAGGAGGTCACACTCAGGTGCCAACCGAATATCTTCCACTGCAAGATTGGCTTTCTCCCGTTTTGCGCTCGTGAGCACAAGGCTGTATTCAAAACAGGCTTCATCTTGTGGAATAACCTGTAGGTAATATTGTCCGGGGCCAACGCCTTCTAATTCAAGCGTCGCCAGCCCCGCTGTTGGATCTACATCTGCCTCTTGCACAATCCAACCTTCGTTATCCAACAGGTAAAGGTTAATGCTGCCGGCTTCATCTGCTCGTTTTAGCTGAACCGCATCTTCAGCAGTTCCGGTCTCACCGAGCTGGAAGGCAAAGACATCTGCATCCCGCATAGAGGCCAGGTTCAGGGCAGGGAGCTCGATATCATCCACCATGCCGCCCAGGTCAAAGGCTTCATAGATGTTCTGATTTGACTCGCACCTATCTGGAGGCAGTACAATTTCAATCGGGTAGAGTGCCTCGTTGTCAGATCGTATCGCTTCGCTCACGTTCTCCCGGCGGTCTGCAATAAACCCGAAATAGACAGGGCCGACAACTGTTTCCGGCAGAGCAATGCTGAAGGTCTCACTCCATGTTTCTCCAGACTCAAGCGCCGGAACCATGAAGGCAAACAATGTCCCATCTCCAGGATCAAGCTTGTCATCCCGACTCCAGACCAGGGCAGATTCTGCTTCAGGAGAAGCAGTATTTCCTGCATTGGTCACTGTCAGCGTGAGATCCACTACCTGGCCGGGTAGTATGGCAGCAAGACCGCTGTCACTGTCAATGGAGGCAACCAGGGCTGCCTTTGAAGACTGCGGTGCTGTGAGCGAAACCGTGTAGCCAACACCGAGCTCTTCGTTGCCTTCAACCACCAGAACGTATTCACCTGCCGGCAAGCCGCCGAGGTCTATTTCACCAGTGGATTGATCCGCAAACACCAGCTCACGCAGGGTACTGCCGGAGACATCAATCAACCGGGCCTCTACATCTGGATTAGTAACATCAAACAGGACTTCAATCTTGTCGGACTCACCTGCTGATTCAATCGTTCGGAACCGGTAGTAATCCCGGTCATTGATGTCGGTCAATGTCATAGATTCAACGGTAGAGGTGCCGGCGACAACTCCCAGATCTGTTGCGGTTACAAGAGAGTTGTTGTCGGTTCCGTCATCATACTGATCAGGTATGGCCATGGTCCCTCGGTTTGGTGGAATTTTCGGAGGCCATACATCATAAGGCCCGGTGAAGACATTATCCGTTTTGAAAACAACCTGCTCCCAAACATCCTGCTTGAAGAATTCCCAGAGTTCATAGCTTTGCAGCTTAAGAGAAATGTTCATTGGGAACTGAATCTGAGGATTTAAGGGTGATGTCATGTAAGGCCACGTAACGGCGATACCCAGCGCCGCTTCAGCCGTGCCGATGACTCCCGCTACTCCAAATGCCAGATTGGCTTTCCCGACAACCCCGACTGTGCCCTCGATTGTCAACTTAAATTCCTTGAACATAGTCTGGAGAGCATTATTGTTGACCTTCATGCCCGTTGTCGTCTCCGTCTTCAACTGGTAACCAAGCTCAACGCCTGCGGCAAATTGAACAACTGCTCCAAAAGGTGGCAGATTATAGAAATAGTTCCATTTCTGAGGGTATGTAGTAGTAAGGCCGACGGACATCTCTCCCTGGCGCAGATTCAGGTCTTTATCTATAATGAATGGTTGCGAGGTAATGGAAAAGGTATATGAGGGCTCATCATCTGGTTCCCATCCTGTGGTTCCCGGCTTACTCCAGCTATAATCCTTATTCTCGTCGCTTTGAAGGAATTTCCAGATCCCACTCAACCCCGGATTGCTTCCTGCAAACTCCCGGACCTCACTGTAAAAATTCGCAATCGAGGACACATTAATCTCATATTTTGTCACCCCCATCGCATTCAGAAGTGCCTGGGCTGGGATATTCAATTGAAAAACATTAAAGCCGAAGAGTTCGAGGCGGAGCGTCGGTCCGGCGTCCTGGTAGATCACCTCATTTTCCAGATTAAAGGCAAAATGGAGATGCATACCCAGCTTGATGCCGTTATCCTTGCCAGCTAAAAACAGAACGCTTGCCGGTATCTTTTCATGCCATTTCCGCATAATGTTAATCGCTTCCACCCAGTAAGCGTTCATCTTGTCGTTCCAGGTAATCCTTCGTTCCTCATCAGGATTACCCTGATGTTTTTCAGGATTTATCCAGTCCGGCATCTTGAACGTGTGGATGATGTAAGTCGCCTGGGCAACTACCTCGCTGTGGTTTGAAACTTTGTATGTGAGTTCCGTCCCGTCTGGAATCGTTCCCATGTCAAGCGTGAAACGATACAGGTTATTTTGGGCGGCTACTTTCTCCGCCTTGATCTCCGCGTTTCCCAGCCATGCTTTGACTTCCGTGGTGTTTGTGACAATCTCATCCCTGAGTCGCAATTCAAATACATTATCAAGTTTCACCCCCCGGATATATCTTCCAAATTCAAAATCAAGCGGATCTGCATCATATTTGGCCGTCAAGAGGGCGGTCCTGATCTGGAAGAAGGTCGTGTTATTGCTTTCGGTGTATTCTTCGAACTGGTTGTCTGGATCCAGTTTGACGATGTACCAGGTTTGCTCCCTCGCAGGGAGTCCTTCCATGAATGGCAGGTCCACCGTGTGTTTGCCCGGGCCAAGCTTATCACCGCGTAGTGTCCATGTATGTAAGGATTCTTTGAAGAGAGCGGCATCGAGGTCGGGTCCGTCTGCCTTCCAGAGTTCAAGGTTAAGGGGCTGATCCGGAAATTTACCTGTAACCATGTAGGTAAGATGAATCATCGGGTAAGAAAACATTTTGTTACCCTTTTCCAGGTAAGTGACCGACCGGGCGATAAAATCTGTTGGCGCATCAGGGCTGGCGGCGATCCCTGAAGGGTGAGTGCCCGCTTCGATAATACCCTTTTCAAGGCTTATTCCGTTCTCATTAGCAAAGCGGTCAACGGACCTATCAATCTTCTGGCCTTTGGATACGTAATATGTTTGCATCGCTTCGGCGGCCTTCACAAGGTCATCGATGTTGTAGTAGACAACCTGGTTCAGCCCTTTAAAAGAAGCCATGATATACATGTTGAGAGGATCGACAGTAATCTCGTCAGGCCAACTTCGCGGAAATTCCCTGGTTGCACCAATCAGCTTGGCTTTTCGGGGTTCCAGAGGATCGCGGATAATCCCAATGTTTCCGCCGTGATCAAGATACGGATCACGAGAGAAGTCGGTATCACCATTGAAGGTACAGTTACCGACCACAAAAGCGTACTTGTAATCCTTTGTAAATGCAATCGACTCAATATTGTTGATGTCAAAGTAATTCTTGGCATTCCAGGTTTCCCTGATCTTCAGTTCCAACCCCGTCATCCATATCGGGTAGAAGGTGTTAACCAACTGGTGCGTCATGGATGTTTCCAGTGTTTCAACCCCGCGGTTCACAAGCTTGCGGATCTCCTTGGCGCGCTCAAAATCCATGGCAACATGATGGGATTCTCTGCCAGAGCAAAGATCCACCACCAGCATGCCCTTGCCGTCATGCCCACGGACAGCAACAGCGACCTGGTCAGGATCATTGCCAGCCGTAACTCCATAAGGCTTAAAACCCGCATCAATTCTGTCGAATTTCATTGAAGCAGGTCCAAGAATCCTGCCGTAATAGAGATAGCCAGGCTTGTCAGAAGAGAAACCAAAGTCGCCGCCGTACCAGTGTGATTTCGCACCGGGACTGGCCACTGCAAGCCACCTCAGCTTCGTTGTTTCATCTGCTTTTGTGATGGCAATCCCGGTAAGACCGGTAATAGTGTTCTCATAAGGCTTCCCCGTCACATCGACGCTTCCCAAATAGGAGAAGTTATCATCTTTGGTTTCAACCATGTAAACCCATGGTCCGGCTCGATCGGTTATGTAGCAGATACCGGTATCCTGATCGACCGCCATAAACCACGGTTGCGCTTGGGCATTGCCGAGCTTGATCCGGTTCATGCCCTGAGTGGACGGCCGAGCTGGGTCATCGGGAATCGTATCGATTTCACGGAGTCCCAGGGCATCGATGACTGAAATCGTTCCCTCGCCGCTGTTCGAGACAAAAACCCTCAATCCGTCAGGGCTTACAACAAGGTCAGAGGGCCCTTTGCCCACGGGGATAGTCTTAATAACCTGTGGTCTGTCCTTGGCAGCCGGATCGATGACCGAGACAGTGTTTGAATGGATATTAGCCACCCAAATAAAGCTGGGTACTTCGATGTCCGGACTCACGGCATAACTCGAGATCCACTTGTTTATCGTGCGGGGGTCCTTGCCGGGAGAAAATTCATACCGTTGTACAAGAAGTTCAACCTTTACCCAGATCTTCCCTAAGGGCAGGCTCTCGGGGACAGAAACCTGTATAGTGTTGTCCTTTAATTGCACATCATCCACGATGTAGCGGTCGCCTGGACGGAGGAAGCAATCCTGCAGGCAGACCAGGTCCCTCCTGGGATAGAGATTCACATGAAGGAGGCTGGGGTCGTCTCCGAAGTGCATCCCCTGGATCGTGATAGTAGGCGATTCGCCTACCTGAAGAGACGCCCGCTCAATGACCGGTGAGTAATCCTGGGGCTCGGGATCATCTACATCCACGTTAACCTCGAATATATCTCCTTTATTGAGGGAAGGAACCGGCAGGGCTGCCATTGTGGCTGTCCCATCCTCTGCCAGGCGCCAGACGCGGATCTTGGTGGTTGTCAGTGGAACGGGGAAGATATTATCAAATACAGCATTGGGATAGACAAGATATGACTGACCACCTGCCATAACTTCAACTATCATGTCGGGATAGATGGAGACCACCTTCATGTTTGCGTGGTCTTTGTCCATGCAGAAAAGATATGTCCCCTCTGACTGTCCACCCCCGTATGGAGGCGATCCTGTATGGGCCAAACCGGACGCATCAACCTCAGCCCTGTCTACCAGTTCCCATCTATCTACCGACTGCCCCGGCCCTGTTATAAGTTTTCCTGCACGGAATACGAATAAGACATCGCCCTGAGTTGCACCATCGGGTGCGGGAACCGCCATCCCTAATGGATTTGAGAGGTCTGCATTCTGAAGATCCAACTCGAATGCCTGAACAAACTGAAAGCCGCCCGGACTATTATATGGGAGCGATGATTGATCGATCGTCTCGATAGTTACCTGTTGCCCGGTCAAGGTTTCCGGCGGGATATAGACGTGGATTTCGTCACCGTTTTTGATAATCCCGCCTTGATCGCCTACTGTGTCTCCGCTTAACGCCGCCGCCTCAATGCTGATGGAAAGTTCCTGGCGGATTGCGCCGTTAATTACTATGATGGTTGTCGCCTGGCCGGCTTCGCCGACAGCGGTGATCAAACCATCAGCCGTAACAGTCGCTATTGCATCATCACTGCTGGTGTAAGTTGTACCGGCCGAGGCGGTGGCCATATCGATCCTGTTACCCGCCTCATCAACCACCCCGAAAATCACCTGGCGGGTGCTGCCCGGCTCCATCACATATCTATCGGGATAGATATCGTAATCAGCAGGCTGCTCCAGGTCTCCAACCCGAACAGCAGCAGCCGTATGGAAGGAGGTTCCCTCTTTGCTGACAACAATGGCAGTTGAGCCTTCAGCCCGTGCCCAGACATTTCCTGTTGCATCGACTACCGCTACGGTATCGTTTTGTGAGTGCCACAGCGCATATCCTACCGGAAGCGGCATGACACCACCGTCTGAGAAGGCCCCGTAAAGAATGAGGCGTGAGGACTCGCCTGCATCCAGGTTAAGCACCGCCTCGCTTTCGCGCAATTTCAGCCCGACCAAGAACGCATCCGAGATCGTGACAGTAAATTTAGCAAAATCCGACCGACTGGTTCCGTCATCGGCAAGAAATTCAAACCCGGCGTCTCCGGTGTAACCTGCTTGCGGGGTAAAACTAACGGTGTGGCCGTCACCAGCAAGATGCACCGTACCGCCGCTGACGTTCGAAATGACAAAATAGAGAAAAGAGCCGTCAGGATCAGTTGCAAGCTCAGCCAGATCGATGCTTATCGGGATCTCCGGATACGTGGTTGCCGAACCGGGCGATAGCTGCGGAGGACGGTTGGCAGTGAAGCAAAAGTTTGTTTCAAGGTAATAGCGGTCAGTATCATTGATCGTACCGTCACGGTTGACATCGGCACCGGTCTCATAAGATGCATCCCCTGAACTTGAACCGAAGGCTGTCTCAAAAAGGGTGGTGTCTGTCCCATCTACGAGGCCGTCTCCATTTACATCCCCGGCAATGAAGAGTTCCAGTTCATATTCGCCGCTCGTGGTCTCGTCCACGCCTGAAACTTCGATAATATGCAAGCCGGCAGCAGCCAGCGTAAACATGGCAAAGCTGCGATCAGTTTCGAGGGCCTGCTGCTGCGCTGCCGCCCCATCAATAACCGGCAGAGCAGGACTGAAACCACCGGAACCGGTCACGAGGACTCCCAGGGTAACAAATCCCGAGCTTGCCGCATTCAGTTCATCATCTGTCAGCAGGAAGGCAAACCGTCTGCTCTGGCCAGCGGTAATTTCTCCATTTTGAGCCCCAGCTATGGCATCGCGGGTCGAACCGATGACGAGATCAATCGAATCGGTTCCGACAAGTTCCCCTGTTCCGGAATAGTTGATCCTCAAACTGGATGGACCATCCGGATCAACCACTGCCGTGAGAAGGTGCATACCGCTGTTGTCGTAACCGTACCATGTGCGATGTCCGTTGCCGAGATCGTTGACCGAGATCAGGGCACCGCCGGAATCATAACTATATCGAATCTGCCCACCATCGGGGGCGGTAATAACCGTTATGCGCCCTGCCTCGTCGCGCTGGAAGGTGAGATGGCCGTCAGAGGCAAAGATCCCGGCATTAGTGACGATGAGATTAGCCTGCGCCGTCCTGATTCCGCGGAGCATGCCGTCGGCACCGTAGGTATAAGCGGTGCCATCGGGTGATGTAAGCATGAAGGCATCTTCACCAAAATGCATGGCATTTGCGGGATTATAAGGCAGGCCTGTTCCACGCTCGTAAAAGATACCCCGGGCGAGTTCAAGCGCCGCCCCACTTGTCTCAAGCTGCCAGTCAATACCTTCATCCGGGGTCCAGGCGGGAGAATAATAGGTTACACCAGTCTGCTCATAAATGTGCGGTGTAAAGGTGAAACCGGCACTGCTCCCATCCGGCAGCATGACATATAGTCGCGTATTCTGGCGATAACCGGAGAAAAGGCCGCGCTCCTCTGCACCCGTTGGCCGCAGGTTGGTCGTGGGCGAAAGTTCCATTCCAAGGAATGACCAGCCGTAACCGAATATGCCAGCGCCTTCCCCTGCAAGCGAACTGTAGGTCCTGGTCAGATCAAGGGAAATGCTGCCAAGCGTGACCGAGAGGTCCGTCCGGCTGTTGGTGAATTCACCGGTTTTGGCAGCCGAATTCATCTCGATGATTCGGCTTACGATAGAGGTGCGCCCCCCGATATCCCTGGCTGTCAGCCTCAGCTCATAGGCACCATTTTTGATCTTCTGAGGATCAAGCTGAGCCAGCAAGCCTTTTTTAACTGCGCCCTGCCCGGAAGCAATAGCCGAAAATTGACCCGCACCGAGAGGGGCCAGTTCAAGTCGCCAGTAATCCAGGTTGTTGTCTGAAATCGTGCCGATGCAATCAGTGGCCGAACTCAAAACGGCACCATCGCCAGGCGCAAAGAGCTTGATCTTTGGGGCTTGGCTGTCGGCAGCGTCACGAACCTTGAGATCAGAATGCACTACTACAGTCTGGCCATCCGCATCCACAGCCGTGGCCGTTACCAGGAAGTGGCCTGGATTCTCAGGTATAAAGCTTGCCCGGCCGTACCTGTCAAAAGAAAGGGGCTTTCCATCAACAGAAACTGTCAGTGTCTCGATGTCCGCAACAGAGTCGGCAATCGGATGGATGAGAACACTCTGGCCGGCAATAACAGGGAAGCTCGGCGTCAGCTCGATGGTCAGGGAGGGTTCGATCGGGGTAAAGGAGACCACTAATTGCACGCTTTGGCTGCAGCTTAGTTCCCCGTCAGAGACGGTGAAGCGAACATCGTGCTTGCCAACCTGGGTTGCACCGGGCGTCCAGGAAAATACACCTGTTTCAGCATCGAGTGCGGCACCTGCAGGCAGGTTTTCTGCCGAGTAGCTGAGGGTAGTGCCGGTATCGGCATCCCTTCCTGGCACCCTCATTTCAAACGGTTGATCTACAAGCAGAACATGACCGCTCATGTGATCAATTTCCGGCGCCTGGTTGACGTTTAAAACCTCTATCTTCGCATCGTAGTAATCAGACAGGCCCCCAGAGTCCTGAGCCATGAACCGGATGGTATAGGTGCCGGCCTGATCAAAACCTGGTGTCCAGTAAAATATCTGGGTATCTGGATCAAAGGCCGCCCCCGCAGGCAGCACAGTGGCAACCGAATAACTGAGGGCATCGTTGTCAAGGTCACCTGCCATCACCGTCAACTGGATGGTCGTTCCCTCAAAGGTAAGCATATCGCGAATCGGGACAAAGGTCGGGGGGCGGTTCGTGTTCTCAACAATGATCTTTACGTCTTCTGCGCTTGTCCCCGCACCATCCGTTGCTTCAAAGCGCAGATTGTAAGTCCCGGACTGCTCGTAAGTAGGCCTCCAAACAAAGTCACCTGTGAGATTATCAAAGGCCGCCCCCCTGGGAAGTCCTAACACCCGATAACTGACGGAATCACCATCCGGATCGTCGGCCTGGAGGGTGAATGCCAGTTCATCCTGCTCGCTGACCTGCCTGGTCCCGACAGGCATGAGAACAGGGGAGCTGTTTGTGTCCCGCACGGTGATGTCAAAGCTCTGTGAATCCGAAAGGGCGCGAACTTCTTCCCCGTTTCCACTGTCTGTAACCGTGAGCGTAATGTGATAGGTCTTTCCGGCATCTTCTGAAGTAGGCGTCCAGGAAAAAAGCGCCTTGCCATAGATAACCGTAGAATCAAACGTTGCTCCTGAAGGGAGGCCGGTAGCACTATAGGTAAGTGGATCCTCATCCAGATCGCTAACCAATACTTCAAAGGAGGTCTCCTTGCCGACCAAGGCCACGCGCGGTACCTGCCGTTCCATGACAGGCCTGGCATTGGGGGCGACCACGCTCAGGATAAAAGAGGCCTCACCGGTAAGGACCGCCCTCGGATCACCATTGCCGTCATCAGAAGCCGTTACCTTAATCTCATAGTCGCCGCGTTGAGCTGTCAGCGTCGGAGCGGCACGAAGCGTGGCCGTACCATCACCGTTATCCGTAAAGGTCACAAAAGAAGGAAGCCCTGATGCACTGATAGCCGGGATGGTCCCGTCTGCATCGGTCGCCCGGATAGTCATTTCGAGAATATTTTCTTCACCTTCGTGGACTTCGAGCGAGCGATTCTCAATCGGCTCAATGACCGGAACAGCATTAGCATCACGGACAACAATGTTCAGCGTAACCGAATCCGTGGTCGGGATGCCTGTACCGTCACCATCGTCCGTGACAGTAAAATCAATATTGTAGGTACCAGCCTGATCAAAGGCAGGGGTCCAGCGGAAGATCTGGGTATCGGTGTTAAATGTGGCCCCTTCGGGCAGTGTGGAGTAATCCCAGGATAGTTGAGGGAGTAGCAAATCGGCATCAACGGTGCCATCATCGAGCATCATGCCGATACCCAGGGGGTTGTCCGGGTCATTAGCAGCAATATGGATGACAAGTGACTGCCCCTCATAGGTCTCCCACCGGTCAACAGGCTCGAAGGAAACCGGACCGTTAACGTTTAAAACATGGATCGTAACCCGCTGTTGCGTCGTGCTCCAGGGATCGCTGACGGCAAATTCGATTTCGTACTCCCCATGCTCATCATAGTTCGGCCTCCAGCTAAAGAGCCCTGTCTGCGGGTTGAGATAGGCACTACGGGGCAACCCTTTGGCACTGAAAGCAAGCTTGTCTTTATCGGCGTCACGAGCCTGCAGCTGGATCTCGAGGTACTGGCCTTCCTGGATGGTACGTTCCATAGGTTGCGCCAGGAACGGCGGTTCGTTGCGGTTTGCAACGGTGATCTCAAATGACCGGAAGGTACTTGATATACCGTCTCCTGCATATATACGCACATCGCTGTAATGGCCAGCTGACCGGCCGTCCGTCTGCCAACGCAAGATCTTCGCCTCTGAATCAAACAATGCCCCCGGCGGCAGGTTCTCAGCCCAGTAGAGAATCTGATCCCCGTCGGGGTCCGATGCTCCAACGCAGAGTTCCAGCAGGTCGCCTTCTGTGATCTGCTGGTCGGGTATCGGTAAAATGACCGGCGGGCTATTCACTCCGGTTACGTCAACGTCCCACTTCTGGGAAGCAAACCCGCCGCGTTCATCGAATACGCGGACCTCGAATTGAACGGTTGAAGGCGAATCTTCACCGGGCGTCCAGCAAAGGGCACCTGTTTCTGCATCCATGGTAGCACCGCGAGGCCCTTCAACTAGAAGGAAAGATATGTTGGACTGCTCGGGATCAGAGGCCGAAACCGAATAGAAATATTCTTGATCGACCTGTGCATTCTCTCCCGGCGTTGAACTGATGATTGGAGGCAGGTTTGCGCCCACATCAACATTGACCAGCGTGATAAGATCGAAGGCCAGGTGATCCGGGTTGTGAACCGAAAGTGTGAGCGTGATCGTTGATTCACCTGGGGCAAGTTTTTCCGAATCGGCACCTGAAAGCTCGCAGTAAGGATACCCCTGGTCTGTTGTTCCGTCTGCATCTTTTAGGGTGGCCGTAGTTCCGGCAAGCCCGGTAAAGATCAAGCGATATGGTGGGAGGATGTCAAAATCAAGACTGTTGGTGAAGCTCACATCAAAAGAGATGTTTTCACTCTTCCGGTCAAAACGGGTGTTTGAAAAATTCGGTTTCAGGCTGTCAGTGACATCGACCATAACCGTAAAATCGACGGTGTATGCCTCAGGCAAGGCAAGCCCCAGCGCACTCCTGACATTAGGAAGAATGGTCAATTCATAAAGAGCTGCCTCCAGAGGCTCGAATTGCAGGGTGACAGTCCGTTTGACTGGATCATAGTCTGCGCGGCTGATCGTGATCCTGCGGTCTGTCGTCTTGTTTACCAGGCGATAATTGTCTGGATTCGTCACCGACTGCGCGTCATCGGCCGATACACTCCACATGTCGACATCAAAGCGAATATCGGCGTGATTCACGACCGGCAGCACACTCATGCCGTTGACGGGTGTTGTTGCCAGCACAACCGGAGGGGTTATCGGAAAGAAAACGTCCACCTGGCCGCCCTGGGCCACATAGAGCCTGCCGCTGGTGCCAATGTGCATGAAGCCGCCGCGTGTTCCGCCATCAGCAATCTTGACGGACTTAAGGGTCACAAGGTCGACCATGGTCAGGAAGCCGGCATCGCCATGGGTGATAAACATCAGATTCTCGAGCGGAGTCTCTGCCTGGCCGACGGCAATACCAATGCCGGGGGCCGCCGGTATCAAGAGAATCTCAGCGTTGCCGCGCTTATCGAAGCGAAGGACATTGCCGTCTTCGGGCCATGAAGTAGCGTATAGTGTTCCTTCTGGACTAAACGCCAGGCTGTGCACACGGGTTGATGAAAAGCTCGAGAATTGTTCTGTCCCGGGATCAAAGATCTCAACCCCTGTGCTTGTAGCCAGGTAAAGCAGACCTGAATCTGGATGGACAGCGATACCAAGCTCGATTCCGTCACCATAACGTCCAAGGATTTGACCGGTGACAGGATCAAGGCGAAGCAGGGGCCCGCCGCCGGTGGTAGCCCAGAGCCGCCCAGTTTGATCAAAGACCATGTCATAAACAGGAACGTCGAGCGCTGCCAGCGGAGAATCGGCTGCGCCGCCGGCGGCCGTAAACCGCCATATCTGGTTGCGGCCCTCACCGCCGCTGACATATACGCTGCTTCCGTCAGGGCTGAAGGCGATACCAAGGGAACCAATTCCCGCCCCCGACTGCGGGATGCCCGTGGCAAAGGCGCTCATGGTAAAGGGGTCAAAGACACTGGCAAAGGCCGGCGGGCTGCCGCCTGAGACACCGGCGGGAATCTGTTTCATCGCCTGGACAAATAGCGGGTTGGTTGCCGGAACATCAGGGGGTGTTACTGTCGTCAGGTTATGCTCAGGGGTAAGCTGGGCGGCAGTGGGCGCGACTCCCAGGTTGATGCCAGGGTTGTAAGCAGGCAGATACACGCCTTCAGGCGCTTTTTCTACATTGCCTGCATTATCGGCCGCCAGCACAATGAACTCGGCAGTAGCGCCAACCGGGGCAGTGTACTCGGCCTCTGTATCCGTGATCCGGCGCTTCCATGCCCACCAGGAGCCCCCGTCCTGGCTAATATAGACAGTGTAGTCCTTCACACCGGATCCATCCGGATCGTCGGTAGCTTCAAACGTAATCCGGTAGGACCGGCTCCCGGTCTTGCCCACGCCCAGATCCTGAACCGAGTAGCTC
This sequence comes from Candidatus Zixiibacteriota bacterium, assembly GCA_029932795.1. Classification (GTDB taxonomy): domain Bacteria; phylum Zixibacteria; class MSB-5A5; order GN15; family FEB-12; genus JAOZPL01. Next base: position 15,183 of record JAOZPL010000001.1, read on the forward strand.
GTGGTCGGCGGTATCATATCCAACGTTGCTGTTTGAATATTCGTATCAAGGGGGGTGCCGCCGTCATAGGTTATGCGCGCACTCGCCTTTATCTCTGTTCCCGTAGTAAGGTCAATGCCCTCGGTGTACTCCGGCCAGGGCTTGATCGAGTAAGTGACGCCCCCCCATTGTGCGCGATCCGTATTTGGCAGAAGCAGGCCTTTGTCCGGATCAGAAATCAATTCTCCCGTCTGCGGGTCAAGGGCATTGAAGGTCCAGATGGCAATCCTGCTCACCACATCCACACCTGCGGTTACCCGCAGGACAAAGCCACGTTCATCAACAAAGTCAAAATCACCGCTGAAAGAGGCCCGGTATTCCGGCAGGTGTACCTGGATATCGCCCAGAGTGATATCGCCGAGGGTGAAGCTGCGGACATCAAGATTCTCATCGAGTTGCTGCATGATCTGGATCTGCTTCACTGCCTCCTTGCCGGTGGCAGGGTTTTCAAACTTGATCGTATAAGGCAGATAGGTGTCAGCCGGGACAAAATTCTGTGGGCCGTATCCGGTAGGACCGACTATGCGCACTGCATCCGAACGTTCTCCGGTGAGGCCGAAGAAATCCCGGAGGTGAGGCTCCTCGACGGGGGCCTTGTCTTCCCGGATGCCGAGCCCGACCTGTACCCAGAAGGACTCAAAATGGGTTTCATGGGACAGCCCCATATCAAAGTCCGCGGCATCAGGCATGGTACCCGGGGCTACCCGGGCGTCTTCATCGTGACCGTACCATTTTCTGACCAGGGCAAAGAAATCGACAAGGTTGCCTTCCTCAATGATTTCGTTGCCGGTGTCAATTCCAAGAAGCCCGGCAGTAACAATCGACATCAGGCTGGAAATCGGCGGTAGCGTGTGTATATCAGGGGGAACGTCCTCCGGACGAAGCTGGCCGGAATCTTCAAGCCCCGAAAGGTAAAGGTTTCCCCACTGCTCGGCATCGGCTGCTGCTTCAATCAAAACCCGCGGCGCAAAGGGATCGTCCAGGATGGCCCGGCGGTACTGTTCCGCCAGTCCAAGCTGGTATGATACGTATTCCTCGCTGGTCATGGGGGTTGCGGCGGCGGCAATAGCGAACTTATAGGCAAAAGCTTCATACGGCCACTGGGGATCGACATTGGGATCGTGCAGATCCTTGAGGGCATTCGGATCCTTGGCAAGGATGTCTCTCATCTCCGGATATACATCAGCAGTGAACGTTAACCCCATATAACCGCGGTTGATGAAATCGAACGTAAACCCCGGGGCCATCAGTGTGCCGTCAAGATTGAGTATGGAATCAAGCTCAGCCCATGGCACATCAGCTATCTCGGGCTCTCCTGCCAGATTCGTCCGGAAAATCAATCGGTCGCCGACCGGCCAAACCTCCTCATCCCCCGAATACCATTCTTCGTCATCGCTCATCTTTGTCTGCACGTACTCGTACCAGTCGGTATCATTGAAGATGTGCGGCACGCTGAACTCGAAATGGACGTAAGGCGCATCCACATTGGTCAGGCTGTAAACACCGATACCGTACCAGCCGACATCGCCATATTCGAGTTCTCCGGGCCCGCCCATTCCGACAGTCAGATCAAGCGGCTTTGCTTCTTCCACAAGATAGCGGTAAGGCATCCGGGCCGTCTGGCCGTCGGGATTGGTGACCTGCACATCGTAGAGGCCGTGAGGTGCGTCTGTCAGGTCAAAGGTTGCAATGATCCGGGTGGCATTGACAATCTCATAGCTGATCGCCTCATACTCGGCGATCTGGGGCCGGATCAGCTTGACGATGGCGCTGTCAGAGAATCTGGCCCCGAGGACCTCAAGCGTAACGTACCTGGAATCACCACCCGTCTCGGGGCGGACATCGCGAATACCAAACGGTAGCAGGCGAGCTTTGACCGTGATTCCACAGGTTATCGGCTCGGCGTCCGGGTCGAGCTTCCGGGCTGCATCCTGCCAGCCGGCGCTCCGCACAAGGATGTAATATGTTCCTGCCTCGGTCAGCGGCACCCTGGCCACCTGATCGCTCCAGAGGTGGCCTTCAAATGCGGCATCGTAGTGGATGGAGTCCGGCAGGCCCTCGTAGCGAACATAAAGCTCATTTGCAATCGTCTTGTCATCGGCAACAAGGCTCACCTCCAATGTCTCTCCGGACGGGACGGTGATCTCATAAAGCCGTTCTCTGCCGACCGTGAACGTGTCCTTGAAATCGACATCAAGCTGCAGCGTGCCTACCGAAACATTGAGGGTGTCGCTGCTTGCCAGCTTGTTGTTGGCGTCGTTTGCCCCCTCGTTGATATCATCAAATATATCCGTGCGGACAATGATCCGGTAATCACCGGGAAGGACCGCCGGCAGGATGCCGGTGAGGGAACCTGTGTAGCTTTCATCCGGCGCGAGATCCCGAAAGATCGGCCTCATTTTGCCAGGATTGTCCGGATCGGGCTCTAACTCCACCCGCCCGATCAGCTTGTCGCCCAAATCCCATACAGCGTCGGCGGAGATATAGAGAGAGTCGGCCCAGTATCCCTTGGCATGTTCATTGTTGGTAGTCACGTTCTTGACCGTGTAAGTGACCGTAATGGGCTCACTGACTTCACCCGTCTCAGGAACGGTGATTTCTTCAACCATGAGATCTGTGGGTGGAGCGAGATCGATGATCATCGGCACGCTGCTGGGAGCGGCATTATTGTTTTCGTTCGCTCCCTCATAAACAAAGCCGTATGGATGGATCTTGTTCGGGACATCTGTCAGGACAAAGACATAGTAGGGGCCAAGAATCCCGCGAGGAACATTGAAAGTCATGTCAACGCTGTAGCTCTCACCACTGGCCAGGGCGCCATCATGAAAGACCTGGCCGAGATAGTGATCGCTGTTTACGTCGAGGAACTCGTCGCGGGAAAGAAAGATGTAGTCTGACCATTTGTTCTGCCGATCAGGAACGTCGCCAACGGACGCATTCGTAACGGTATATGATACATCAAACCGGCGGCCGGTTATAGCGTGCCCTTCTTGCGCATCTTCGTTTCCGGTAAATGAGACGCTTTTAACCTGGAGGTCGGGCGAGTCAACAAGAGTCACGGAAATAGAGTGGTCGATAATATTGTTGGCTTCATCCTGAAACTCCTTGACCTGTCCCATGAGAGTCCACTCGTTGGCAGGCCATGGGGCCTGAATGCGATGGTAGCCGGAAGTTTCCGGATAGGGCAAGGCGCTCCTGAAGTATTCATGAACACCGTATGGAGAGTCGATATAGACAAGGAGGTGGAAATCACCCTCGATATCATCGGGCAGGCGAACAGTGGTGGAGATATCATAATTTTCGCCTATATCGAGTACGCCATGATGGCGGGTTTCCCCGATCAGCATATCGTAGAGATCAATCGATGAATCCTGAGAGATGTAAATGCGATCCAGCCAGAACTCACCCCGTGTAGCCCGCGTACCAGCGTTGGTCACTGTCCATGAGATATCAATTGTCTGACCTGAATTGGCCGATTCCGGGATCTCCATCGAGCCCTCAAGCACCTTGAGATCAGGTTCCCTGTAAATGACCTGCATGGCAGCGGAGTTCACATTGTTTAGTTTCTTTCTATTCGGGTCCCCTTCAAAAACACGATTCTTGAAATCCGTGGGCCAGCCGGGAAATTCGCTTTCACTTATACCATCGATGCGGCCACACCATGCCTCTGCGGCCGGGTCCCGGTCACTGAAGACATAAATATACCGGCGGCCTTCACTTCCAAGAGGAAGATTCATTGTCGTTGAAGCAGCGTAACTGTCTTGCGGGTTCATGGGCTCATCCCGGACGTGAACAACGCTGCCGACATATTGCGCACGGGAAAAGATAAACGTCGGATCAGGAGAGACGTAGATGTAATCGGTCCAGCGTTCGGTGCCTTTGTAAACCGGGTAATCGCCGATGTTCGTGACCGTCCAGCTTATTTTTACCTCTTCGCCTGAATCAGCGGTCTCCGGAACAGTCACGGAGGTTACTTGCAGATCGGCCGGTACAGGTATCACCGTGCTGGGTATGGCCCGGTCGTTGTTTTCCGTGAACGGGCCTTCCCATACTTTTCTGACTTCAACCTCATCCTCACCCCACAAAATATAGCGTAGCTCGGACTTACTCAGGGTGTCGATCTTGGCGTAGACCTGCGCAGGTGTCATTGTCTCAAGATCACCAATCTTTTCGGCAATGCGGTCGGTAACGGCGGCCATCTCCAGCAGAAGCTCATCTTCATCGGTCAAGACGATGTTCGGATCGACATTGGTCTCAACAATAAAATAGCTGCCTGAAGCGCTCGGAGGGAGGGTAAAGTCCAGGTGCTGAGTATAACTTTGTCCACGCTCCATAGCCCCTTCATGGAGAACGGCGAAGACGAGTGTTTTGTCCTGTCCGGCTTCATCTTTTGATACATAAATAGCATCGGCCCAGCGGTCGAGATCGGTGACGTTTGAACCGTTGTTTACAACCGTCCACGATATTGTCACCTTCTCACCACCCAGAGCGGTCTCGGGGGCATCAATATTGGTTACTTCGAGATCGGCCGGAGGTGTGTAAAGGATGGTCAGCGGCTTATCTGCGGTCTTGAAGTTGTTGTTGTCCACGGCGGTAGGATCGTCCGGGTTGATATTGACATCAAAGGTAAGTTCAAAGACCTGGCCCCAGGCGTCGGTATAAACCATGAGTTCGTAAACACCCCGGATGTGTTCCGGAATGGTGCCGGTAATGGTCCCCTCGTAAAATTCACCCACTTCGAGAGCGCCGGTGTGAGAGGCCGATCCGATCCTGAAGTCCGTGTCCCCACCTGGTTTGGTCTTGTCTGCCGTAAGCCAGAGAGAATCAGTCCAGCAGGCGGGGTATGTGATACCGGCACCCTTGTTGGTAACGCGGTAATAGACCGTAACCTGCGTGCCGTCAAAGGCTTCGGTGGGTCCGTGAACATCGGAAACCACCAGATCGGGCGGCGGGACAGCCTGCACATTGATGTTTATGGGCCGGGCAAGCACGTTGTTGGCCTCTGCCGGATATTCGTCGACCGAATCGGAGGCATCCACCTTGACGAGGATATACATCGGGCCCTGGGCAGCCTGCGGAATGCGGTAGTGGCCGGAAGAGCTGTACTGCTCGCTTACGGTAAGGGCTGAGCCATTACGTTCCCAGCCGAGCCGCATATCCCCAGGATCGAGTTTATTATCCAGCGATAGATAGACACCGTCGTACCAGCGGCTCCCGCCCGTGGGAGTCTTCACCTGGCCGAGGTTGGAAACCACCCAGTAAACATCGACCACAGCCCCTGCATTGACAGTTTCGGGAATATCCATGGACGTAACCTGAAGGTCGGGGCGGTCATGGAGCTGAATCGTAATGGAATCGCTCAGATCGTCATTGTTGGTAAGGTCAGGATCGATGATCTTTCCTTCCACGTCAGGCCTGACAAAGATTTCATAGACACCGGTGATATGCTTTGGCAGGCGGAAGTTTTCGGTCCTTGTATAGGAAAGGCCAGCACCAAGTCCCAGGCTTATACTGAAGGTACCTATCCTCACCGCCTGAGAACGGTCCCCGCCGGGAGCAATAAAGACGGCGTCCGTCCAGGGCCCTTCGGCAGTGTCCGGCCCGTTGTTTTTGACCTTCCAGGTAACGTCAATGGCATCGCCGTCTGAAGCATTGTCAGGCGCATCGATACTGAGGATTTCGAGATCAGAGCGGGGGGCCACGGTGTATGTCACCGAGACTGCACTTGATGCAGTGGTGTTGTTGTCGCCATAGATGAACTCGTAAGGGCCGCCGGTCTTTACAAAAAAGTACTGATCGATATCTGTCGTCTGCGTGATATCGAGGTCAACCGGAACCGTAATCTGAACAGTTCTTGTGTAACAAGCGCCAACACCCAGGTTGCCCACCCGGCTGAAGCGATCTATCAATTTCCAGCCAGAACCATCCGCATTGGAAGACATGTAAACATAGTCATACCATTCAGGAACAGAAGTCTGGCCGATTCCCTTATTCCTTACCGTCCAGCTCAGGGTCATCGGTGTACCGGTGGTTGCAGTCTGTGGTGCGTCAACGCTGTCTACGACGAGATCGGCGTAGGGCCGCGGGGTGATATCGAGCAAATAACCGGGGGTGGCTGAATTTGCCCCCGTGTCATCATGCTCATAGACAACATCATCAGCATCAGTTACGACAAATAGCGTAAAACGACCCTGCGTGGCAGCGGCCAACTGGATGATCTTTGTCTGGGTATAGGACTCTCCTGCGGGCACCGGACCGGGATTTCCGAAACTGCCGATCTCAACATCATCGCCGTTTCCGAGTGTATCATCCCGGGAAAGTATAATCTTGTCCGTCCAGGCGGTCACCGGGCCGGTTCCGTTGCCCTCGTTTGAAACAGTCCAGGAGACGGTCAGGTCAGCCGGGTCGCCGATGATAAGTTTTACGCCTTCGGTGATATCCTGACCGTTTGTGGTAATGGTGGAGACAGCAAGGTCGGCATAGGGGGCAAGGGTTACATCAATGGGATCCGAGGCACAAATATCATCTTCGAGGCCGCTGCCTTCGACGACAATATCTGCGGCATCAGGCTTGACCAAAATATAGTAGGTACCCGTAATGCCGTTTGGAAGGGTTACGTTGACACTGCCATTATAGCTCTCGCCTGAAGATAGGGTGCCGGTATGGGCGTGTTCTCCAAGAATGATATCACTTTCATCAAGAAGTTCGTCCGTTGACAAATAGATTTTCTCTGTCCAGCCGGATGGCGTTGGGCCTGTTCCGGAATTTTTAACTGACCAGGAAACCTCAAAGCTTGTGCCTGACTCGGCAGTACTTACCGCCGTTACCGACCCGACAGTCAGATCGGGATGCTGGAGCGCTACATCACCTGAAACGCCGATGTTGTTCTCTTCGCCGGCCCGTTCATAGACCTCTGTGTTTGCGTCGGTCACGACGAGAAACTTATAGCTTCCATCGGCAAGCAAGGGAATCGTTATCGTTTCTGTTCTCGTGTAAGAGTTGCCAGCATTGAGGTCTTCGGGATTGGTAAAGCTGGCAATCAATGCGGCGCCATCTAACAAGCCGTCCAGAGAAAGATAAAGGCGATCCGTCCAGCAGGCATGGGCGCCAGCGGTACCAGTATTTTCGACGGTCCAGGACAGGATTGCAGGCTGGCCGACAACAATAGCTGCCGGAATGTTTAGCTCAGTCACCTTCAGGTCGGGAACCTCCGACTGGGTGACCGAAACCTGGCCGATACTTTTTCCGACATTGTTACCTTCAGCCGCAGGTTCATCGACATTGTTATATACATCCGTTTTTGCCAATACCCAGTATGTGCCGCTCGTGACATCAAGAGGCAAGAGGTCTTCCGGCAAGGTAACAGTTTTTGCTGCGCCGTAGCTTTCCTGTGATCCCAAAACGCCGGTGTGCAAAAAGGTGCCCAGGTTCAGATCACTCTCGTCCAATGTGTCGTCGGTGGAAAGATAAAGAGTATCATACCATGTTGAGCACTGTGTGGTAGCAGTGCCAAAATTGGTAACACGCCAGGCAACATCGACCGATCCCCCCGTCTGAGCGGTCTCAGGTACCGTTACCGCATCCACTATCAGGTCGGCGGGCGGCACGGCATATTGAACCTCAATGGGGCCTTCAAAGCTATTGTCGGTCTCGTCGCTTTCAGCTACCTGATTCCAGACATCCACCTGAACGAAGAGCTTGTAATCACCAACGACCCCCCATGGGACGTTCAAGCTCACGGTTCGATCAAGACTTTCCCCCGCTGCAAGTGGATCGCTCTGGGAAATTCTTCCGATCTCAATATCGTCATAATTCCCAACATACTCATCGGATGAAAGTATTGCGCGCTCATACCAGGGAGCATCGGCCGTTGATGACCCCTCATTTGTCACCGTCCAGGAGACAACAAGGTCTTGGCCATTTGAAATTACAGATGGGTTTGATGTAACGGTGAGATTCAAATCGGGTGCGTTGAGGGTCATCACCTGAACAAAGGTATTATTTTCTTCGTCAGCCTCTAACTGATACTTGTAATAATCCGCAGCCACAATAATATGCCAGGTCCCCGTCAGCCCCCCGGGAATAGTAACCGAGTCATCCACCGTGTAGCTTGCCCCGGCATCAAGGCCCCCTTTGTGGAAGACTGACTTCAAAGTTCGGTCGCCGGAGTCAAGTACGTCATCTGAAGACAGGAACACGACATCATACCAGCGCGCAGTTGCCTTGCCTTGCCCGTCATTTGTCACCGTCCATGAAAGGGCAAGTCCTTTTCCTGCCGCAGCAGAGGTGGGAATGGCGGCGTTAAGAGCCAGATCGGCGGCCTTGATATCAATGGAAACAGCAGTGATGTTGTTGTCATTATCCGCCTCACTCTGACGATTGTAGGCATCGGTGCGAAAGAGGAGATACTTTGTCCCTGTGCCTATCGTCTTTGGAATCGGAGATACCGCAGTTACAGGCTTGGTGACGCTGTATGTTCCGCCTGCAGCAAGGCCGCCTTCGTTTTTCCAGTATTCGGAGGCAAGGAGAGTGTCGTCGGAATCGTAGATTTCATCTGCAGACAGGAAGACCATGTCCCACCAGTTGGAAGTTGCGGTGCCGCTGCCGGTATTTGTCACTGTCCAGTCAAGTGAAATCAGCTCACCCCAGGAAGCGGAATCAGGGGCGGTTGTAGCGGTCACCTGGAGATCGGCGGCATTAAAGGTTACTTCTCTTGCAAGGAGATTATTCGTCTCGACTGCTTCTACCTGATTGTCTGAGGCGTCTGTGACAAAAAGGAAATAAGCCGATCCGGTAAGTCCCGCCGGAAGGGTGACCTCTTTTTCAATGGTATAGTCTGTGGCCGGGTCTAAAGGAGAATACTCTCCGGCGTAAACGGAGACCACCAGGATATCGGTAGAGGTGTCGAGTGCCTCATCACTTGACAGATAAACCCGATCATACCATGTGGCCGCCGCAGCTCCCGCGCCCTGATTTGTTACAGTCCACGATATGGCGGCGCGCTCCCCCCAACTTGCCGTTTCAGGGGCTGTTGCCGCGGTTACCTGGAGGTCCGGATTGCTGATTGTGACCGATACGACCTCTGTGTTGTTACCGGTGCTGGTTTCACCCTGGACATCATCGCCGTTGACGACGAAAATGAGGTACCTCGTGCCGATACCGGACTCAGGAAGTCGAACCTTGCGGCTGGCCGAATAACTTGCGTCAACTGGCAGCGGTGTCTGGCTGTCAATCCGCTCACTCAAAAGGAGTTGCTCGCTGCCGTCAAGCGAATCTGTATCCGAGATATAAACCCTGTCGTACCAGTCGGCGTAGGCGGGGCTGGAACCGATATTCGTCACCGTCCATGCCAGATCAACAGTTTGCCCGACCGCTGCCGCCACCGGGGCAGAAACCGCGGTAATTTCCAGGTCGGGCGGCTCGTGAATAGTAATAGGTATGGCCGGACCGACATTATTGTCATCACTTGCTTCTCCCTGGACCTTTCCCCCATCGGCAACAACAAGCAAATAATTGTAGGCAGTCGCACAGTTGGGAAGCGTTACCTGTCTGGTTACGGTATAACTTTCACCAGAAAGAAGCGGAACTTCGTCGGCGGTGCTGAACGAAGTCACCAGTTCATCATCTCCGGTCAGCCCATCGTCATAGGAGAGATAGATATAGTCATACCAACGGGCATTGGCGGCGCCATCGCCCGAGTTTTTTACAGTCCAGGTGACATCGATCGCCTGCTGGACGGATGCCTCTGCGGGTGCGGTAGCTTCGGTAACCGTCAGATCGGGAATCTCAATAGTGATGGCATCAGATCGGAGGAAATTGTTTTCTTCCTCTGATTCACCCTGATTCTGGCTGCCGTCAGCCATAACGAACAGGTACCAGGTACCCACAGAAACGTTTGGAACCGTGACATTTCGGGTAACCGTGTAACTCGCACCGGCATCGAGGGGGGTGAATGCCTCCACGTTTTCGGAGGCGACAAAAACGTCAGTGCCTGGATTGAAGTTAGTATCTGCTGACAGGTAAATGTAATCATACCAGTCGGCCGGCGCCTCGACCGTGTCGCTGTTGTTCCGCACAGTCCAGCTTATCTCGATCGATTCGCTGGGAGACGCCGATTCCGGGGCTATTACCGCCGTCACTTCGAGGTCGGGAACAGAAACGGTGATTGGGCCACCTGCCTTAAAGTTGTTGGTTTCGTCGGACTCACCCTGCTGGTTGAACTCATCAGTAACAACAATGATATGATATGTCCCGGCGGCGACGGCAGGAAGGCGCACACCACGGATGCTTGAGTAGAAATCGTCTGAAGTCAGGGGGACACAGTCCGAGGCGCTGAAATAATCGATTCTGGTGTCTACAGAGGAATCAAACTGGTCGTCGGATGAGAGGTATATTGCATCGCTCCATGGACTGAGCGCGGCAGAGTTTCCGGTATTGACTACTTTCCAGGAAACCTGAATCTGCTGGGAAGAGACTGCAGTGGTCGGGACCGTGACCCTTTCCACCTGCAGATCCGGGGCGGTCAGGGTAATTGCCGCGGCAACAACATTGTTGGTCTCATCGGTTTCACCCTGATTGCCTGAACCGTCCGCTTTGAAGATCAGGAAGGCGTTCTGCCCTTGCCAAGTGGAAGGAACCGTGATTGTTGCGGTCTCGGTGTAATCCCCGGCTGCAGCAAGAGGAGTCTTGTCCCCGACATACTCGCTGCGCAGCAGGTTGTCACCAGGATCAACTACATTGTCTTGAGAAATGTAGATATAGTCGTACCAGTCGGCGGCTGCCTCTTCAGTTCCCTGGTTGGTGACGGTCCAGGAAACGGAGACAGTTTCCCCCAGAATGGCAGTGGTAGGTGCAGTGACATTTCCCTCGGCAATCGCCAGGTCCGGTGCGGTGAGAGTGATAGGATGCGATTTTACGTTATTTTGTTCATCGGTTTCCCCCTGGTAACCCGAGCCATCCGCGACAAACAGCAAATAGCGGTCACCTGTTGCTGTCTCCGGCAGGAAGATATCATGTGCCAGTGTGTATTCATCGTTCTGATGCATCGGGCTTTGAGCGGGGGCATAAAATGAGGCTAAAAGCGTATCTTCCTCATCCAGGATCGTGTCATCAGAGACATAAACCTTGTCGTACCAATGCGTAGTAGTATCGTATTGGCCTATATTTTCGACGGTCCAGGATACCGAAATCGTCTGGCCAAGAACCCCGGTGGCCGGGGAATCGACACCGGTAACACAAAGATCCGGCGCGTTCAGCGTGATCTGCAAGGTGGCCATGTTGTTCGTATCATCCGTCTCGGCCTGGTAATTGGAGTAGTCAGCAACGAAAAGGAGATACTTGGTCC
>JAOZPL010000078.1 GCA_029932795.1 Candidatus Zixiibacteriota bacterium
ATTACGATCCTCGGGGTCATGCTGGGAGTGGCGGTGGTCTGTTTTGTCATGTCAATGCACAACGGCTTCGAGGCGGAGATTCGCGCGCGCCTTCTGGGGACAACCTCGCACATTTCTATCTTCCCCCTGGGTGATACTTATATTGATGACTGGATGCCTGTGATCGACAGGCTGGAGAAGGCCGACGGGGTGGTGGCCGTCTCGCCGTTTATATACTCCAAGGCGGCTATCCAATCTGTCTCGGCCGGGGATGGCATTATCGTGCGCGGGATCGATGCGGCGATGGAAAGCCGAACAGCCAGTATCTCCGGTGACATAATCCTCGGTGAGTATACATTCGAGGCGGCCGTGATCGGCGATGACACGTTGCCGGGGATCATTCTCGGACGTGGCCTGGCGAACCGACTGGGCACATTTATCGGACAAACGGTCGTATTGTACTCTATGAGCGGGGAGGATCTCAGCAAAAACAGTCGTCCGCGGGTGAAGAAGTTCTATGTCTCAGCGGTCTTCGAGACCGGCATGTACGAATTTGACGGCCAGCAGGCATACATTTCACTTACGGACGCACAAAGGCTTTTCAGGGCCGGTAACGCTGTCACCGGTATCCACCTTAAACTGGATGACATCTATGAGGCTGATGCGATGGCGCCGAAGATTGACTCGTTGCTGGGATATCGTTTCGATGTCGTTCCCTGGAATATCCTGCACAAGAACCTCTTTTCCTGGATAGCGTTTGAAAAGAAGATACTCTTTCTGGGGTTTATTCTCATCGTTATCGTAGCGGCTTTTTCAATTATCTCCACCCTGGTTATGCTGACGATGGAAAAGCGTTCTGAGATCGGGATTCTCAAGACGTTTGGTGCCACGCCGGCCTCGGTGCGTCGGATTTTCGTGTACAAGGGATTGATGATAGCTCTGGTGGGTGTGCTGGGTGGCTGGGGGCTGGCCCTCCTGGCGGCGTATATCCAGAATCGCTTTGAACTTATCTCCCTGCCACCGGATATCTACTTCATCACATACCTGCCCATTGAAACGCATCTGGTCGATTTCACTTTGGCGGGAGTGGCAACCTTCCTCATCTGTCTTGCAGCCGCATTGTACCCGGCCAGCCGGGCGGCACGGTTGCCAGTGATAGACATACTGAGACAATGAGCTCTTGAAAATGAGAGATTTGACTAAAACTTTGGCAAAATGTGGCGAAAACAGTATTGTAGTCTATGTATATGGGATATGCTCAAAAAATAAACATAGGATGTAGCGAACCCATCCTGTCCGCCACGGACCTATATCGCGAGTTCCATACCGCCGATGGCATTCTCGGCGTGCTCAAAGGTATCTCGCTTGAAGTCAGACGGGGCCAGATGGTGACCGTCACGGGTGCCTCGGGAGTAGGGAAATCGACTCTGTTGCATATCCTTGGCGGTCTGGACAAACCGACGCGAGGGGAAGTGAGGATCGATAACATCTCTTTTAACCGCCAATCGGAGCGGGCTCTGGCCCGTTTTCGGAATGAGAAGGTCGGTTTCATCTTTCAGTATCATTACCTTCTGGATGACTTCAGTGCCCTGGAGAATGTGATGATACCGATGCTGCTGGCCGGGCTGAATCGCTCGGAGGCGCAGCCCAGAGGGGAACTACTTCTGGAGAAGGTCGGTTTAATAGATAGGAAATCACATCGTCCGAGGGAATTATCGGGCGGTGAACAACAACGGGTGGCGGTGGCTCGCGCACTGGCCAACGATCCTCAGATCGTTCTTGCTGACGAACCTTCGGGAAACCTTGACACCAGTACGGGACGTGCCCTTCATGACCTCCTGTTCCGTCTCAATTCCGAAAAGTCGGTCAGCTTTGTTATTGCCACCCATAATCGGGAACTGGCTGAGAATTCCGAGTGTGAGTTCAAGATGGTTGATGGCAGGTTGTCTGAATAATGATAAGCAGGTGGTGGTGAGATGTTGTGTCAGGACTGCAAAAAGCGTGAGGCGACTGTTCATTTGACACAGATAGTTAACAATCAGAAAGTGTCGCTGTCGCTCTGCACGGAGTGTGCTGCTGCTCGTGGTTTCCATTCGCCTCTGGATAACGTGCCCTTTCCGTTGGCCGAAATCCTCTCAGGCCTGGCCAAGACCATATCCAGCACCAGACCGGGTGAACCGTCGGAAGAGCTTATCTGCAAATCATGCGGCATGTCCTTTGACGAGTTCACACGCCAGGGACGATTCGGCTGCGGGGAATGCTATGTTGCATTCCGTCCGAGGTTGGAAGCAATCATGAGAAAGATACATGGCGCCTCACTTCACCGCGGAAGGAATCCGGGACAGTTGACTGTATCGGACCAGGCTGTACTACCCATCAAGGAAGAAGAGCGGCTTGAAAAGGAACTGAGGAAAGCCATCGATACTGAGGATTTTGAACGTGCTGCAGAACTTCGTGATAAGCTCAAGGTCATGCGAGATAGTGTCGCAGCGGAAGAGTAGGACAGGTGAACGAATTGGGTACGATGTTTGAGGATATGGCCAAGAACCCGGCGGCATGGCTTTCCGGTCAGGGTAATGAAGCACTAGTGGTATTATCCAGCAGAGTCCGTCTGGCCCGTAATGTCGCCGGCTGCAGGTTTCCCACTACCGCTGACAGTGATACCAGGAAACGGGTTGTCAGCTATTTTGACTCATCGCTCACCCGATCGAACCTGCTTTCGAAAGGGCAGTATCTGAAGGCGGTCGACCTCGATGACCTTGACAGGGATTTTCTTGTCGAACGACATCTGATTTCGCCGGTGTTTCTGAATGGCGGTTCGTCCAAGGCGCTGCTGATCGGTGAATCGGAGCGGTTATCGATCATGGTCAACGAAGAGGATCATATCCGCGTTCAGGCCCTTGCGGCCGGGCTTGACCCACAGGGTGCATATGATCTGGCAGCTCAGTACGAGGCCGAGATCGGGCGTTACATAGAATTCGATTATGACCCCGATTTTGGTTATCTCACGGCCTGTCCCACGAATGTGGGAACCGGTATGCGGGCCTCGGTTCTGATTCACCTGCCTGGGCTGGTGCTTACCCGGGATATCGACAAGGTGGTTTCCCGGATTACCAGAAACGGACTGGTGGTGCGTGGGTTTTATGGCGAGGGTTCCGACGTACTGGGTAATCTCTTCCAGGTTTCCAACCAGTATACACTGGGTGTCTCTGAGAAGGATATCATCGATCAGGTCGCCCAGGCGACCCAGGAGATAATCGACGGTGAGGCGTTAGCGCGGCAACGGCTGGTTGATGAAGCTCAGGATATGATTGAAGATAAGATCTGGCGTGCCTTTGGTATTTTGAAACACGCCCGCGTACTGACCTCGGATGAGGTCATGAACCTGCTGTCTGCCCTGAGGTTAGGCCACGCTATGAAAATTATCGATTTTCTCGATATTGCTACGATCAACGAGATTCTCCTTCTGTCACAGCCGGCTCATCTGCAGAAGTATTACGGTCGTGAGATGGATCCTAACAGGAGAGATTTCGTCCGAGCTCAGATGGTTCATGAGAAACTCCGGAACACCGGAGGGTAAGGAGTTGTTTTGTCACTTGCAAGAATCCAGCAGGGGGAATATATTGTTATAGTAAAGAGAAGGGGTCAGGCGCAATGAATGAGATGTTTACCGAGGGTGCCAGAAAGGCTATTGAATACGCTCGTGATGAAGCCTCCCGATTGAGACATGACTATATCGGTACTGAACATCTCCTGTTGGGTCTGATTCGGCTTGGCGAGGGCCGAGCCGTTGAAGTCATCACTAACCTCGGCATGGAGCTGGAAGATCTCAAAGCCTCGATCGAGGAAGTTGTTCAGCCCTCCGGCGGTACTATGACCATGGGACAGCTTCCCCTCACGGCACGTGCCAAGAAGACCCTCGAAGTATCCGGTCAGGAAGCACGGGCTTTGAAATCCAAAGATATTGATTCGGAGCACCTCCTGCTGGCGCTTCTCAAGGACGAAGAAGGCGTCGCTGCCCAGGTGCTTTCTACATATGAGATTGATTACAAGGAAGCCTACGAAGAACTCAGGAATATCCAGAGTGGCAAACCCTCGGCTTATAAGAAGAAGCGCAAGAAATCAAAAACGCCTGCCCTTGACCATTTTGGCCGTGATCTGACGGAACTGGCGCGCCGTGGCAAGCTTGACCCGATTATCGGGCGTGAAAACGAGATCGAACGTGTCTGCCAGGTTCTCTCGCGGCGCAAGAAGAACAACCCGGTTCTGATTGGCGAACCGGGAGTTGGAAAAACCGCTATTTCTGAGGGTCTGGCACAGCGCATTGTTGAGGGGAATGTCCCCCAGACGCTGGAGAACAAGCGGGTGGTTACGCTGGATATGGCGTCGCTTGTGGCCGGCACTAAGTATCGGGGGCAGTTTGAGGAACGACTCAAGGCGGTATTGAATGAGATCATCAACGCTGAAGATGTGATAATTTTCATCGACGAGCTGCATACTATCGTGGGCGCCGGGGGCGCCGAAGGATCACTGGACGCCTCAAACATTTTCAAACCTTCTCTCTCCCGGGGTGAGTTGCGTTGCATAGGCGCCACCACGCTGAACGAGTATCGCAAGTACATCGAGAAGGATGGTGCTCTGGAGCGGCGATTCCAGACCGTGATGATTGACCCACCCTCGGAGGACGACACGGTCAAGATCCTCCGGGGCCTTCGCTCGAAGTACGAAGAGCATCATAAGCTGATTATCTCCGATGAAGCCATCGATGCCGCTGTCAGGCTGTCCAACCGGTACATTTCCGGCAAGTATCAACCGGATAAGGCGATTGACCTGATTGATGAAGCCGGCTCGCGGGCGCACCTGTCAACTTATACCCGTCCTGAAGAGTTCAGTGAACTGGAAAATAAAATAGTGGAACTGCAGCGGAAAAAGGAGCAGGCGGTCAAGAATCAGGCCTTTGAGACTGCCGCACAACTCCGGGACGATATTAAGGCTGAAAAAGAAAAGCTGGCCAACCTCCAGGATGATTGGGAGGAAGCTCGTGAAAAGGAGAAAATTACTCTGACGGCTGACGATGTCGCTATCGTGCTCTCCAAGATTACCGGCATTCCTCTGTTCCGTCTCGAGGAAAAGGAGTCGCAGCGCCTGCTTCGGATGGAGGAGGAACTCAGGAAAACCATTGTCGGCCAGGATGAAGCAATTGGGCAACTGGCCAAAGCGATCCGTCGCGCTCGCGCCGGGCTGGGCGACCCCCGGCGGCCAATCGGTACCTTCGTCTTCCTCGGTCCGACTGGGGTTGGCAAAACAGAACTGGCGCGGTCGCTGGCAACTTTCCTCTTTGATGATGTCGAGTCTTTGATTCGGATTGATATGTCCGAATATATGGAGAAGTTTGCCGTCTCGCGTCTGATTGGAGCGCCTCCTGGCTATGTTGGCTTTGAAGAGGGTGGCCAGTTAACCGAGAAAGTACGCCGCAAGCCTTATTCGGTTGTCCTTCTGGATGAAATCGAAAAGGCACATCCAGATGTCTTCAATATCCTGCTGCAGCTCTTTGACGATGGTTGCCTGACCGACTCGTTTGGTCGTAAGGTCGATTTCAAGAATACGGTCGTAATCATGACCTCTAATATCGGGACGAAGCAGATTGGTGAAGGCAAGACAGTGGGGTTTGACGCGGGGAAAATCGACACCTCGTATGATATGATAAAGAGAAAGATTACCGACGAAGTCAAGAAGATGTTCAATCCGGAGTTGCTTAACCGGATCGATGAATCAATTATTTTCCATAGGCTGACCAGGGATCATATCAAGGATATCATCGATATACTGGTGATTGATACCGCCAAGCAACTGGCAGAGAAAGGTATCAGCTTCACGATGAGCAGCGGAGCTAAGGACTTTCTGGCCGATAAGGGGTATGATCCGGCTTTTGGGGCCAGACCTCTCAAGCGGGCACTGCAGCGGTATCTTGAAGATCCATTGGCGGAGGAAATCCTTCGCGGTCAGTACGCCGGTGATTGCGAGCTTGTGATCGGGGCGGCGGAAGATAAACTTACGTTCGAATTCAACACCTCGCCTCGGAAGGAGAAGCAGGTTACCTGATCTGAGGGGTCAGAAGCGAGAAAACCGCTTGCAAATCCGGAGATAAATAGTATAATCTTACCCTAAACCGGCTCCTGATGATGACCGGTAATGTTGGAAAGAGAAGACAGTTTTTGAAAACAGAGGTCTCTTATGGCTCATAAAAAAGGTGTTGGTTCCTCCAAAAATGGCCGTGACTCGAACGGCCAGCGCCGGGGAACTAAGGTGTACGGCGGTCAGGCAGTGACGGCTGGCGCTATTATTGTCCGTCAGTGCGGCACTCCGATCAAACCGGGCTACAATGTAGGCATCGGGTCGGACTATACCCTCTTCGCCAAGATTAACGGTGTCGTCAAGTTTGAACGGGTCGGCAAACGGGGTAAGCGGGTTTCCGTTTACACAGAGGGTGCGCCTGCCACTGCCGGCGCGTAAGGCTGGCAACCTTCCAGCGATTTACAACGGATATGAACGCTGTCGAACAAGGCTTTTCGGCAGCGTTTTTCTGTTTCAAGTAAGCTGACACGCTGCGATATTGGTTACATTAGATTGGTATTACCTGGTACAGATCATAATAACAAGGATGTCAGAGATGAGGTCAACGAGAATATCCGCCGTGCTGGTAGCTCTCTGTATTTTATGTCTTTCCCCGGTTCTGTTTGCTGACACAACCGGTGACAGTGCCACCAGTATTGATACTTCCGTAATTGATTCAGCCGGGCAAATCCGGTTTGCCGCCTCAACGGAAGAAGCGCTCTATCCGTTGTCCGCCGAGCGTTACGAGAAGCTGGTGTCGTATTCACGGTTCAATAACATCTGGCGGTTTGTGAGCTTCTTTGTGGGCATTGCCATTCTGTCGATTCTGCTTTTCTCCGGTCTTTCCGCGAGATTCCGAGATTGGGCGTCCAGAGTGAAGGTCAAGTTCTTTGCTGTCTGGGTCTTCTTGATTCTGATTATGGTGGCTGACTACCTGCTGGGTTTTCCCGTTCATGTTTACAGACGTTTCTTTGTGGAGCAACAGTACGGGTTTCTCAACCAGACATTTATACAGTGGTGGGGGGAGGACCTGCTCGGCCTGCTGATAATGTTGATCCTGAGTATTATCCCGATGTGGTTCTTCTACTGGCTGGTAAACAGAATCAGAAAATGGTGGCTGGTTTTTTCGATTGGCGCCGTTCCGCTTGCGATTTTTCTGATTGTTATTGCACCGGTCCTGATCTCGCCCCTGTTTAATGACTTCGTACCCCTTGAGGACAAGGCGCTGGAGGCGAAGATTCTGGCGCTGGCGGACAAGGCGGGAATCGAGGGCTCTGATGTCTTCCAGGTCAATGCGTCAAAACAATCCTCCAAGCTCAACGCCTATGTCACCGGCTTGTTCGGCACCAAGCGGATCGTTCTGTACGATACACTTATCAAGAATTTCACCCACGATGAGATCAGGTTCATCATGGCCCACGAGATGGGGCATTACGTGAAGCACCATATCTGGTGGGGGCTGCTGGTGGCGATCCTCTTCATTGCAGGTTCACTCTGGCTGGTCAGCAGGACTATTCAGCCGGTCATCACCCGTTTCAGGCACCGCTTCAGGTTTGACCGCCTGGGGGATATGGCCTCGCTGCCGCTGGTGTTGATTTTCCTGTCCGTAATCATGTTCGTGTTCCAGCCGATAACCAACGGCCTCAGCCGTGTCATGGAACGTCAGGCCGACACCTACGGTATGGAGATGTCCGGTGTCTCCGGTGAGACGGCAGCCACGGCGTTTGACAAACTCTCGGTCTTCAACCTCTCCGATCCCGACCCCCACCCGATAATCGAGTTCTGGTTCTACGACCACCCGTCGCTGAAAAAGCGGATAGCCTTTGTGCGGGGGTATCAGCGGTGGTAATCCGCTTCTTATCCGAGGGTTCGTTTTATACGACGAGTGGCAGGTGGCGGGAGATGTGATCATAGCTCTATTATCCATATAACTCCAATCCGACTTGCCCTTCCTCGCTAATTACATATATTTTCCTCGGACTATGTGAAAATCGTAACAAATCAGGAGGGTACTATGGATTACCGGATAGAAACTGATTCGATGGGGGAGATCAAGGTACCGGCGGACCGATACTACGGCGCCCAGACCGCCCGCTCACTCAAGAACTTCCGTATCGGCGGGGAGCGGATGCCGCGTGAGATCATCCGGGCAATGGGTATTCTCAAGAAAGCGGCGGCGCTTGTCAATATGGAGCTTGGCTTGCTTCCAAAAGAGAAAGGTGATCTAGTTGTCAAGGCAGCCGATGAGGTGATTGACGGCAAACTTGATGATCATTTCCCGCTGGTGGTCTGGCAGACCGGTTCGGGGACCCAGACCAACATGAACACCAA
>JAOZPL010000079.1:0-7588 GCA_029932795.1 Candidatus Zixiibacteriota bacterium
TGTCCGCTTTGGCCGGAAAGTGTGGAACGACCATAAACGTAGAGATTGGGGGCGGTGTAAAAACCGAGGGTGACCTGAGTTTTCGACAAATCAGCCTGGCCGCCGTAGGCCGGTTCGATCTCAAATGTCTCCACACCGAGCTGGCTGAGCTGTTTGGAACCGATCTGCGATACCTGTGAAGAGATCAGCTGCGTCATTCGCTCCTCCAAGGCACCGGGGGAGCCTGTCTGTCCTCCGTAATAATTGGCAACAATGAGTGGAAGGATATCCTCGCGTGTGAAGGTACTGTCTCCCTCGGTCGTATTCAACTCCGGATAGTCAAGCGTGCCGGTGACGTTAACGCAGAGTTCGGTGAACTCCGGGCGCTCCTCCTCCTCAAATTGCACCCCGGGAATGCGCGTGCAGGCTGTAATGTCCAGCCTCGGGTTGGGATACTCGGTATCCTCAAAGACCACCCGGCTGGGGGGTTCTATACGGAAGGTTTTGTCAAATAGAAAGCCGCGTCCGCGGAGAATATCCATTTCCCCGATAAATCGGTAGCCCCCAGCCTCACGAATCAGGTTTATGTAACCGCTGAACTCAGCATCTATGTCATCATTCTTGATCCAGTAATTGGAGAGGATGTCGATGTTAAGGTCCAGATTCCAACTGCTCTCTCCCGAGAGCGCTGCCATGATCGGGGAACCTTCCTCCGCCGAGGCGAAATTGACGAAATACCTGGCTGAGATAAGAGTAAGATCGCCCGTCACGAGCGGCGGCGTGTCACCGATCACCTGCAACTCGCCCTCAACCACACCCTGGATGTCGTCCAGCTCGTATCGGAACGGAAACTCCTTCGGCAACGTGACATCGAGATCGTAGTGGAAGTTATCCAGCGACTTGACCGTAACAGCACCCTCGACGAGTGCGTAGCTTTTCTTGCCGCCCTTACGCGTATCCTTGACATAAGCCGTAATGCCATCAATGATAATCTGGTTGTCTCTCATCGTAACACCCGCCGAATCCGTGTATACTGAGTCCACCAGGTCGAAATACTTCAGCGTCGCCTTCCTGATGTAAGCTTCACCCTCGAGATGTGGCTCTGAGGGCGTGCCGGTCAGGTGAATGTCGGCAAAGAAATCACCTTCGAGACGTTCCACCGAGGGCATGAACAAACTGACCAGATCGAACCGACTGTCCCGGGCGGTGATGATGAGATCAAACGGTCTGTCGGGCACGCGGTCCAGTGAACCGGCGGAGAAGGCCAGATCAAGATCCAAATGTCCCCGGGCACGATAGACCCCCGGCTGCGAAGAAACCAGGAGGCTGTCAATAGTCATTCGCTGGTCTTTATAATGAGCCGTGACCGCAAGATCACCCAGCACCAGATCCCGATACGTCAGGGAATCAACAAATCCCCGAAGGCTGAACTCCGGACTGCCAAAACTGCCGGCCAGTTGCGTCTCGCACGATACGTAACCATCCAGAATCGCCTTCTGACTGAACAGTCGAAGCCAGGGAGCGATGGGAACCCGCTGGACTGACAGGGTCATGTCCATGGATTCATCATAATTCACGCGACCGCGGGCGGACAGGCTGGCGGTATCATTGCCCATCGAAGCCTGTCTGAAATCAAATCCTGACGAATCGACAGCAATCGTCAAGGGCACCGAGTTGGAGAACCTCCGTTCAAGAACCGATAGCTTAAACCTGTCCAGGGTGAGCTGCTCGGGGTAAAGGCCGTAATTCAAGCTTCCGGCGACAGCAGCATGGACATACTCGTTGCCTAGAAACACGGTATCCAGAAACACGAGGTGTGAATCGAGTGTCAAGTGTGTATAGGCTGTGTCATACGGAATCCGCCAGGCGCTGCCGCTGTAGAAACTCGCCTGGACACTCCCGCGCCTTCCTGTGAGAAACCGCTCAATATCAAATGCCGCAAAAGCACTGTCGGCGTAAAGGCCATACAGCCAGAGCGAGTCCGAAGAGAAATAACCGCACAGATCAGGATCACTGCTGGTACCTGAAAGGGTTGCGTGTGCATATCCCCGACCCCCCGGCTGGTCTATGAAGAGTTTCCCCTTATACCGGTCAAGGTTGTTTAACTCGACATCAAGATTCAGATTGATGTCCCCGGAATATTCAACATTCCCCTCGACGTAGAATCGATTCTCATAATAATCAACCTGAAACGAATCGACGAAGCGTATGTAATCGGCAGTTATCTGCATTATTCCGCGCGCGACGTGTATCGGGTAATCATCGAAAGATGACTCATACAATTGCGTCTCGATATCCAGAATGAGATCATCCCTGCGGAACGAACTCCCCCGGAGATCAAGGCGACCTGAAAGATCCGACTGAAAAGTGTTCCCCACCAGGTTATCCAGATTGAAGTTTCTTATGTCGGCCACTAACCGGTAGGTTTCCGTACCACCGGTGAAATCTATTTCCCCGCTGCCGTCAATAGCGCAGTTGCCGAAAACCGTTCCATAAAGTGTATCGAACACCAGCCGCTCCTGCTTATAACTGAACCCGACAAACAGATTCTCAAATCTGGCAAAGGCGATATCACCTCCAATATCCACCTTGCCTGAAAGCCGCCCGCGATCATAGGTAACGCTGCCGACGACATCCAGAACACCCGTCAGGTTTCCTCCCACCAGCCGGCTCACCCGGGCCAGGTCTACCTGATCGAGCACAAAATCCATCTGCCCGGAAAGCTTTTTAATATCCACGGAACCGTTGGCCTTCAAACGTGTATCCCGGCTGACCAGATTGAGGTTCTGACAATACATCCTGCCATCAGAGAAAGTGATTTTCCCTTCCGCTGCGGTCAACTCCAGCTCCTCAAGATTGGAATGAAAGCCAAGTTGTTTGACGAAAGTCGAGAATAAGTTTTCCTCAACCTGTACGGCGGCGGAAAGAACGAGGTCCGTTACCTCAAGCGTGTCCTCGTGACCAATCAGTGTCAATCGACAATTATCAAGATGGAGATCATCAATGGCGAACTGAAGGTCACCTGCTGGCTTCCCGCTCCCATCGGTTACAGGCATAACTACCCGGCCAGCACTGTCCTTCACAACCGTCAGGTGCGCCGAGTCAAGATAAAGATAATCAAAGTAGTACTTCTTCTCCCACAAGTTGGACAGCGAATAGCCTGCGGTCAACCGTGGCACCCGGGCCAGGCAGTAGCTGCGAAGCGAGTCCTCATAATTGACCACAAGATCGTGCACCACAATCCCAGAAAACAAGCTCCCCTTGATTTTACCCACATGTACCTGTAAAGCCGAGTCTCTACCGAGCAAAGCTGATATCTTGTAGTTGATGGTTCTCTCCAATCCACCCCACAGAAAAAAATAGGAAAAGCCGGCACCGATCAGCACCATCACCACAATTAGAACGATGAGCAAGTACTTCACAAAGCGGCGCATCAGGTGACCCCCAAGCGTTCAAGAACGGCATGCGCCTCTCGGTATCCCTCTCCCACGGAATCACCGATATCCTCAATCACAAACCGCAATAGTACCTCGGTTGCCCCGACATTCAGCGCCCCCCGCATGTGGGAGAAAAGCTGCATGGGACGATTCTCAACCATCAAAAAAGCAACTATTGACAGCTCCCTATCAATAATATCGAGGCCCGGACGGGACAACACTTTGCCGTAACCTTCCATGATCATCCAATCAAAGATCTCGGGGGACACCGGTATTACCTGGGTTCTCAACGGCTCAAAAGCGTCGCCATAAATCTGCCTGCAGAGGGCAAGGCCCCGCTCATGCCAAGTACTAGGTTCAGCCTCCGTCGGTGCGTGATCTTCTCCCGCGCCTTCGCCACCGGGCAGCATACGGGCTAAATGTGTAGCGGCCGACAACATACGCGGAAAACCCAGGAAGAGATAAGACTGCAGGACAATTTCATATAACTGATTTCGCTCGACACCAAACGGTTGACTCCGACTGACAGCCAGGGACAGTAATTCTTCGTCGGCCACAGCAATCGCCGCCGAATACAAAGCCAGGCATCGGGTCAAAGCATAGCGCTCAGGCCTGAAACTGGACAGAACCCGGCGAAACTTGTCGACGTCCAGACAGGTACTCATACCCGCAATTTACAAGCCGCACGAGGCAATTGGCAATTTCAATTTTAATCGAGGTTGTTAAGCCGGCGTTCCAGGCGGGAGACTTCTTCTTTGAAAGTCTTAAACATACGCGCGAGGGAGTCAGCGATCTGTTCCCTCTCTTCCAGCCGACTGCTGCCTGCCAATGCACGGGAAGAGCGGAGAACGTCCCTGCGACCGATGGTGAGCGGTATTGAATACGGAGTGTTGACCCGAATTACTTCCAGATTGACAGTCATATCCGGTTCGCACTGACGTATCAAGCTGGACAATTCCACCACACTACGAATCCTTCGATCACCCACACCGAAAACAATATCACCCTTGCGAAGACCTGATCGGGCAGCAGGAGATGCGGGAACAACCGACGTCACCACCACCCCGGCATCTATTCTTTCGTTGACGCGACCGACAGCGCTCATAAGCTTGTTTGGATAGCTGATCTCGATAGGCGGGATAACCCGGATTTCACGGGTAGTAATGCCGGCATACCCGGCATGGCGATCGCCATGTGTAAGCATATATTCGACAATAGGAGCGATTTTGTAAGCGGGAACCGCCACCGCCATCTGACCCCATTCGCCGATGCCCCCCATTATCAATCCCAGCAAACGACCCGACAGATCAAAAATACCCCCCCCAATAGCTCCGGAAGCAACTGGCACGGAGAATTGCAGCTTACCGTCACTGCGCACTCCGGCACAGAGGCCGATCGATGGTGAGACCCGCAAGCCATAGGCGTTACCCATCGCAATAACTATCTGACCAGCGCAGCTATGGCGGTCGGAGCAGACGACCGGTTTTCCAAAACGCTGCTTGACACCCAACAGGGCGAGGTCATTGTAATAATCAACCGCCAACAGTTCCGCCGGTACCCTGTGATCCTCAAAATCAACAATGATCTGATCCTGACCGAGCACTGACTCCGCCGCCACCAAAACATGTCCGGAAGTGTCAACGATCAATCCGGAACAGACCAGACGGCGCAACGCATCACTCTTGGGCTCCGTAAAAAGGCACGAGGGAATACTTTTGATTCCCTCCACGGTCACCAGTGAACGGGACAGGTTGTAGATAAGCTCGTTGAGCCCCGCTTCAAGGGAATAGAGGGAACTATCCCCCGCTGTGGCCGGTCCTGCAAAAAAGACCGCCAGGAACAACACGAGAGCATATTTCCTGACGGTCGCCAAGAATGACGTTAGCATTTTAATATACCTTTTCATCCTCCCTGGAATCGGCGCTTCCGGACGACTGGTAGATACGGATAACCGATTGGATCCGGTAATAGTCGAGAGCGTATGGAATCCGATACCCGGGACGCTCACTCCACCGGTTGAAACCGCTTGTAAGATGGAGATTGCCAAAGCCACTACGATTGGTGATGGAATTAGAGATTCTGGCCAAGCGATCGGTCTGTTGAAGTTGTTTATCAAGCGACCAACCCTCATGCAGTGGAGCCGTCACGTTCGGGTTATTTATCGGCTGCACCGTCTTATACAAATCATCAAGGCTTGTGCCGGAGGTGGCAAAGTCCACTGTCTGGTTTTGCGTTCCTGGAACGAGCCATGTTACAGCTGCCAGCAGCAGTACTGTCGCAGCTGCCATTGCAGGCACTAAACGGTTCCACCTCACTCTGGGTGCGTGATGCGGCAGATATGCCCGGCTTCGGGTTTCGGAGAAACGCTCTCTGGCAATCCGGTCAAGCAACCTGGTGTTGAAATCTGCAGATACTGACAGGTTCGTCAGTCTCTCACCGGCTTGTTTCACAGATCGATAGAACGCTTCTTCTCTCCGACAGGCAGAGCAGGTCGAAAGGTGCTCGCGAAGAGCCAACTGCCTTCGTCCGGTTATCTCATCATTACAATAAGCTGACAGGAAGGAGCGTACTTTTCGACAACGCATTATGTTCCTCCAGTCTTGGTTGCAACTTGTCACGAAGAATGAGTCGCGCCCGATTGACGCGGGACTTAACCGTCCCGAGGGGAACGTCAAGAACCTTGGCGACCTCATCATATGGCAGTTCCTGTACATCCCGCAGCAGAAACGCAGTTCGGTATTTCTCAGGAAGAGCCTTTACCGCAGTGTCAAGGGCCTGCGGCAGCCGACTTGGTAATTTCGGCTCGACCGCAAACTCAGCCTCGTGACCCTGCATATCAGAAATATCAAAAAACTTGAATTTCTTTCTTTTTCGTAGTTCGTTCCGCGCCAGATTCAGGGAAATAGTGTAGATCCACGTCGAAAAACAGTGTTGAAAATTGAACGATTGCCGGTGCTGGTACACCCGTACAAACGTTTCCTGGACAATGTCCTCCGCCTCTTCGGTTGATGAAAGCATTCGCCCGATTACATTCATCAGACGATCCTTGTATCGATTAACCATTTCGCTGAAAGCAACCATATCCCCCTTCTGGATTGCTCTCATCAGTACAAAATCAGCTTCTTTCGCGGTTTGCTTGGACATACCGTACCTGTTATTATCTGTTCTAATCTATAGTACATCGGAAGAGTAAGAAAGTTCCAAACCGTCCGATCTGGCCGGAATATGTAATGCACTATCCAACAATGGGTTAATATAGCATAAAGCCCATATCGTCAGCAGTTTCATGAAACCCGGCTGTTTTACCACCCGTTGTCCAACTAGCCTCAGGGAAACTGGACTAAGCAAAATGACCCGCCCTGCTGTGTTCTGTTTTTAGATTGACTTCATTTCAACAACGCAAATATAATGGTAAAGTACAATTTATAGCGTGACTGTTCAGAAACAGGATTATCGATGTTGAAACGTACCGGTTACATAACTCTGGCCTTGGCGACAGTATTGGCTGCATCCTCACTGGTGGCACAATCTGATGTTTCAGGGCACCGTTTTACTATGTACGATGTTCCACCACGGTGGCTGGTCGATCTGCCAACAGCCGGGACCCTACCCCGCGCCCATTACGATCTGGGCATCAGGCTTTACCCCAATGGCGGTGGGCTAGGTTACTGTAACATAGGCCTGTCCAGCCGGTTCATGCTGGGCATTGCCTACGGGGGTGAAAAGATCGTTTCCGCCGAATCCCCGAACTGGAACAAGCGGATCGGGTTCAGTCTCAAATTCCGCCTCATCGACGAACTGGAGTACTTCCCGGCCATATCGGTGGGCTACACTGATCAAGGATATGGTGCGTGGAACAAGGAATTCAAGCGGTATGCCTACAAGTCACGCGGCTTCTATGCCGTAGTCAGTCGCAGTTTCTATTTCTACAAGTGGACCTCTGGCTGGCACGCCGGGATCAACTACTCGCTGGAGGGGGACAAGGATAATGACGAAGACATCAATATCTTTGGCGGTTTTGAAGCCACCTTCGAGTACAACATCGCGCTTATGGTGGAGTACGATGCCGCCCTCAACGATAACAAAGGCTCCAACGATGTAACCGGTGTAACGGGCAAAGGACGCGGCTATCTGAATACGTCCGTCAAGTGGCTGTTCACCGAGAATCTTGA
>JAOZPL010000079.1:7598-8335 GCA_029932795.1 Candidatus Zixiibacteriota bacterium
TGGTCAACCGTCGTGAATCGGACACCTTTACCCGCGAAGTCCGCATGACATACATTGACAGTTTCTAAACCGGTTTGCTGCCGGGGATCTGTGCCAGAGACATTGGGGAGGCTTCGCTAGAACCCGAATTTTCGCCAGCGTTCGATCACGTTTTCGACGAAATCACCCACCTTTTCAATGACCTTACCGCGATACTCCCTGGCCTGTTCAAGATCAAAATCGGGATACCCTTCACCCTCTTTGTAGAGAAGAATTGAACCGGGGACCGGATATACATCCGCACCGGAACGAAAGTGGTAAGCCAGTTCTGGATCATAGGCGTCCTTATCCACAAGGCCCGGGTCAACCGCTTGAATCATAGCCGTTTCATCGGTACCGGCGTGACCGCCATGATGCCCAAAGAAATCCCGTGTCATTTCATCGCACAGTTCCCACCAATGAATGACCGCGATGTTCCTTTTCATGTCCCGGTGATACTCAAAAGCGACTGTCTTCAGGACACTGTTATTGCCACCGTGTCCGTTCAACAGGATGACATTGCGGAAACCGGTATCTGCAAAGCAGTTGAGGATTTCACGCACATATAGCTGGAGAGTGGACGAACTGACAGCCGAACTGCCATGGTATCGATAAAGCGATCGGGTCACACCGTAGTTTACGGTCGGTGCGATCAGGGCATTGATCCGTTCAGCAATCCCGTCGGCGATCGTCTCTGGAATGAGGTTGTCCGTTCCGAA
>JAOZPL010000080.1 GCA_029932795.1 Candidatus Zixiibacteriota bacterium
CTTCTAGTAGCTTGTTCAGAGCCGCGGCAGCCATGGGAGAGCGACAGGTGTTTCCGGTACAAACAAACATGATGGTATATGTTTTCTCCATACTCAGCGCATTTTCTCCAGTGCCTTTTCAATCATTTCTCTGGATATGGCACCATAACGAAGCACCTTAGCCTCTCCGTTCGAGCAGTCGACAACAGTCGATGCTGGCCCTGATAGCGGGCCGGCGTCAAGGTACAGATCAACATCATCCCCCAGCACAGCGGCGATTTCTCTCACCGTGTCGAACTCCTGACCTCCGGAGATATTGGCGGAGGTCGCCGTTACGGGAAAGTCAATCCGTTGAAGCAGCAAGTCAATCAGCGGGGACGAGGATACACGCACGCCGATTTTCCCATCGACCACTATCGGTTCGCCCAAATCGACAATGGCTTTTACCACCAGCGTTATGGGACCGGGAAGAAACGATCCGGCCAGTGTGTCACTAAGCCTGTTTGTTTCACCGTACGTAGATATCTGCCCATAGTCACGTAAAAACATAGCCGTCGGACTGCTTATCTTTTTCTTCTTGAGATGATACAGTCGCTCCACCAATTCTCTTTGATCGGCCCTCATCAGCAGTCCGTAACGCGTTTCAGTAGGCACAACCAGAAGCTGTCCCCGTCGCAACCGTTCACCGGCTTGCTCAACAGTCACCGGATCGGGATTCTCAAGATCAACTGTCACCAGATCAGAGTCGTTCATTTTCCTGCAACACCGTGTCGGGGATCAATGGCAGTTCAAGGGGCTCATCGTAGAGACCGTTTACCTGTTTGACATTGACATTCACCATTACCACCCAGGCATTGGTATAGCCGACAGCCCTGACTTTCTGCCGATATGTGTCCGCTCTTCCCCGCGAACTGAAACTCCCGACTCGAACTTTGAAATATGGGACTTCGTAATCAACAAAAACCGGTCGGTCGAAGATCTCCTCGGCAATTCGCGCCGCCTGACGCGCCTCCCCAAACAGCTTGCTGGTGAATATCTGAACACGATACGCCTGATTGGCCAGACTATCAACGGCCTCAGGAGAATCCTCAATCATTAACCGCGAATCATCCAACCTGGATTCAGAAGGCTCAATCCCGATCAGAGCCTGCTTGCCGGTAACGATTCCTGATTCCGGATACTTCAGGGGGAGGATTTCAGAGTCCTGCGGGAGTTCCAATGGATCAAAACCGCGTTCGTCCACCCTTCCGGAAGGCTGGTCTGTCCCCTTCTCGCTGGCCACCCGCGCAGACGTGCAACCGGTGAAACCCTGAATAGCGAATAGCAACAGAGCAGTATTACAGATAGCAGCGAGTATTCTCATCTTCATCTAATTTGGCCAGTAGTTCTTTTATCTGATCCAGTTTTGTTCGGTGCGAGATAAAGGTAATATTCGACGCGCGCACGATCACCAGGTCCGAGAGACCAAGACAAGCCACTATACCCTTACTATCATTGTATACGGTTGTTTCAAAGGAGTCGATCAGAACCGCCTCCCCCACAATCAAGTTGTTGTCGACATCCCTGCCCTTGTATCTTTCCAGCGCAATCCAACTGCCGACATCGTCCCAGACGATGTCCGCTTTTACAGTGAGAACATTCCTGGCATGTTCCAGTACGGCGTAGTCAACTGATATTTCCGGCGCTTCTTGGTACAGTTTCAGTCGTCCGCTTTGCTCCTGATCCGTTCCGATCACGCTGGAGTAGTCCATCAGAAGAGAATACATCTCTGGCTGATACTCATGGAGCGCATTCAGAATAGCCTTCGCCGACCAGATAAAGATTCCGGCGTTCCAGAGATACTTACGGCTGTAATAGTACTCCCGAGCCATTACCAGCTTGGGTTTTTCGGTGAACGCCGAGACCCGGTAGACAGCGCTTCTTCCTTTATCATTATTGTAAGCATCACCTAGTTTAATATACCCATATCCGGTCTCAGGACGTGTCGGTACAATTCCCACAGTAATCAGGACATCATCGTTGGCTGCGATATCACAACCATCTTGAAGAATCTTCAATAACTTCTCTGCCGGGCGAATCAGGTGATCGGCCGAAAGAACGACCATGGTCGCTCCCGGATCTTCATGCAGAAGGTGCGTCGCAGCCAATCCAATCGCCAGACCGGTATTGCGACCGTACGGCTCGACCAGAATATGTTCACCGGTCAGATCGTCAACCGCTTTCAGAGCCATATCATACATCGACTCGCTGGTCACGATGTACATACGTTCGAGCGGGATCATCGGTCGGACACGTTCAATTGTTTCCGCAAGCATTGTCTTGCTTGATGTCAAAGGCAGGAATTGCTTGGGTTTGGCAGCCCGAGAGAGTGGCCAGAAACGTTCACCTTTTCCACCAGCCATGATTATCGCGTAAACCACCATCCGTTCCTTTCGCTAGTTGCAACGTAACCGACTGATAATAGTGAGGTTAAATGCACCAGTCAAGGGGAGTTTGCTGAAACGGCGGACTTTGATTTCAGCTAAGCAGTGTGCTTAAAACTATAGAGTTGTAACAGGCCGCTTCTGAGTCAGCAGGCGAGTTGACTGCCACCGGCACCCGACCACCGACTACAACCCCGCCGATCCTGCAGTTACCGTAAAGTGACATGGCATTGTAGACGCCGTTGGCAACTTCGATTGACGAAGATAGAATAGCGTCAGCCTGTCCGGCAACCTCGGAAGTCTTTACCCCCTTGGCGTGGGCTGCAAACATATCGACGGCAACGTCAAAAGAAAGGGGGCCGTCAACCAGCGCTCCCTTGATCTGTCCACGCTCAGCCATCTTGGAAAGAACCGCCGCCTCCATCGTGACCGGCATCTGCGGATAGACCATCTCCACTGCCGCCACAACAGCGATTCTCGGACAAGTGATGCCAATTCTTCCGGCAACATGTACCAGGTTGTCGATCAGGCCGAGTTTAGCTTTCAGATCCGGCTCCGGCATCACCGCGCTATCAGTCAGCATGAGAAGCTTGGGATACTTCTCCAAGTCCATGACTGCCACGTGCGAAACCAGCCTGCCCTTGGTCAAAAAGCCCTGCTCTTTTTCGAAGAGCAGACTAAGAAGATCACCGATTGGCACGCGCCCCTGAACAAGGAGATCAACTTCGCCCGCGTCCGCCATTTTACCGGCTGTCCTGACGGCCATATCAGGCTGATTAATATCCAGAACCCTGAACCGACTTATGTCAACCGCCTGGTCCTGAGCGGTTCGTTGCAACAAGGCCTCATCACCGATTGCAATCGGCTCAAGCAGGCCGTCACCTGCAGCCCGGATAAAGGCCCTCAAGGTGTCAACATTGGAGGGAACAACCAGCGCTGCCGCCGGCTTTTTTCCTTTTGCACCGGCAATGGCTCGCTCGAAGACGGCTTCGTAAGAATGTACTTCGGGTATTTCCATTTTGGGCAGCATGGACTAACTCTCCCAAACCTTGTGCTGGGCATAGTAATCCGCAATCACACAGGCGAGAGCCAATGATGCCTTTTTATTCTTGATCGTATCGGTGCGGGAGACCAGTGACACCGGCACCCGGGCACCTACGATGACACCCGCAAACACTGCTTCCGCGAACTGAATCAGCGACTTGGCAATGATATTACATTCCTCAATTGAATCGACCAGATAAATGTCAGCATCGCCCACCACGTCTCCTCCGGCACGGCATTTCTTTGCGGCCACCCTGGAGCAGGCAAGATCCAGCGACAACGGGCCCTGGATAACCACGTCTTCGAGACGTTTCATCGCCTCTGGAATAAGATCGTTCACGTCCGACAGAGTATGCGGTATTCTGTTGGAAGGCCTGTCAGTCGCCGCCGACACGGCCACCCTGACGGGTGAAAGACCCAGGGCGCGACCAACCAGCACAGCGTTCTCCAGTATCTGGAGTTTCTGCTCCACGGATGGTTTGACGACCATGCCGCCATCGGTAAAGTTCAGCAGCTTGTGGTAGCCGGGAATGTCCAGCACAGCGCAGTGGGAAAGAGTGTTTTCACCCCGAAGGCTGTACTGCCTGTCAAGGACGACTTTCAGCAACGCCGACGTCGGCAGGAAGCCTTTCATGATTGCCTGCGCCTTCCCCTCGGAGACAAGCCGGGCGGCCCTGTGTGCAGCTTCGATTGGATCGCTTTCATGTACTACTGTCAACCGTTTGATGTCAATCTCATGTTCGGTGGCGAGTTGTCTGATCTTGTCCTCGTCGCCGACCAGGATGCTATCGAGGAACCTGTCCGCTTCCGCCTGGGAGGCAGCACCAATGACATCGATATCCTGCGCTCCCGCCACCGCCACTGTTTTCCTGCGGCCTTCTTCGGCAATGGCGATAGCCCGCGCGATCAACTGGTCGGAGGAATGTATCGGTCTCGTATCCATGCCCTTTTTCGTCGTTGCTGCGATAGCTTCCCTCAGTATTTCTTAAGTTGCTCCTCGCCGCACAGAAAGCGGTTTCCCGCTGCTGCCAGCGCTTCCATCTCAAACTCGCCGGGCACCACAACTATCCTTTTGAGAAAAGATACATACTTTGAAATCTCATCGACAAGACGCTTCGAGTGCGCCATGCCGCCGGTCAGAATAATCGCTTCAAAATCTCCCGCCAGCACAACCGCTGCTGTACCAATCTCCTTGGCGATCTGATACGCCATGGCGTTAAAAGCGAGGAGCGCTTTCTCATCGCCGCTGTCAATCATCTTTTCGACTTCACGCAGATCAGCCTGACCGACATAGCCAGCCAGACCGGATTTCCTGGACAGTTTGCCTATCATTTCCTTCTCTGTGTATTGACCGCTGTAGCAGAGTTTCACCAAGCCACCAATCGGTAGCGCCCCGGCACGATCAGGAGAAAACGGCCCCATGCCCAGAAGGGCGTCGTTGACATCAACCATGCGGCCCCGTTTGAGCGCAGCCACGGAAATACCACCACCCATGTGGGCCGCCACAAAACTGATCTCATCCAGCCGCTTGCCCAGCCTGGCCGCTTCCCGACGACAGACCTCTTTAATATTAAGAGTATGCGCCCGCGACTTGCGCTCAATCTCCGGCACGCCGCTCACGCGGGCAATATCGGTGAAATTGTCCACAGTGACCGGATCGGAAATAAGCGATGGCACCCCGTACCGCTCACCGAGGTGACGCGCGATGATAGCCCCCAGATTGGAGGCATGGTTGGAGTACTTGCCGGTGCGAACATCCTCAATCATGCTGTCTGTTATCTGGTATGCTCCGCCTTCCAACGGCCGCAACGGCGCACCCCGTCCGACTATGGCTTTTACCTGACCGGCTTCAAGTTGAAGGGATTCAATCCAGCGGTTGATGGCTTCCATCCGGTAATCAAACTGGTCCGCAACATTATCGAATTTGCCGAGTTGTTCGGAGTCGTGCCGAATAATCTCCTCGGCCTGTTTCTTTTCGCCGTCGAATAACGCCATCTTGGTGGAAGTCGAGCCGGGATTGATAACAAGCATCAGCGTGGACATGTGCGATCCCTAAGCCCCAACGGAGGTAAGCTTGATCTCCCGGCCCCGTTTGAACGCCGCCAGGTTGATCTCAACCAGTTTCGCTTTGATCTTGCTCTTGATCGTCTCAACCCAGAGTGCCTCTTCAAAGGGCAGGTGATTGGAGAGAATGCCAAGCAGAATCGTGTTCACCAGACGCGGATTGCCAAGCTCACCGGCAATCTTGTCAGCCGGAACGTCAATGACATGCTCAGCCTTTTTCTTCATCTCCGCGACAGGGTCCTCAGGGTATTTGAACTGTTTGGACGAGGTTACAATAGCGGGTACTAGGGTCGTCGTGGAGACAATCGCCACACCATCCTTTTTCATCCAGTCAATAGCGCGCAATCCCTCGGCCTGTTCAAACGCCAGTACCGCATCCGCCTGACCATACTCGATAGTCGGCGAGCAGACTTTGGGACCGAGGCGGACGTGTGAGGAAACCACGCCGCCGCGCTGGGCCATACCGTGCACTTCCGATTTCTTCACATCCAGTCCGGCGTTCATGGCAACCTGCGAGAGAATCTCAGAAGCCAGAAGCACTCCCTGGCCACCGACGCCGACTATCAGTACACTGTAACGATCTTTATCCGTCATTCTCACAAACCTACACTTTCACAAACTTGCTCTTGAGAACAATCGCCTCGGTGGGACATATCTGGGCGCACAGGGTGCAGCCGGTACAAAGCGTTTCATCGATGACCGCCTTGGGGTGACCGCGGGGATTAGTCTCCTTGGAGGCTGCTATCGCCGGACAGGAAATACGAAAACATGCCGAACAGCCGTTGCACAGCTCCAGATCAACGACGTACGGCTCATCCATAATCCGCTTCGGCATCAGCACGCACGGCCGTGTGGTACGAATCACCGACGGTCCCGATCTCGCCATTTCTTCCTTGATCGTACTTAACACGTTTTCGTAGTCATACGGGTCCAATTCCCGATAATTCCTGACACCGAGCCCCCTGACTACTGCGGCGATGTCAACCAGCCCGGCCTCGTCACCCATCAGGGTCCGGCCTGTTCCCGGATGCTGCTGCCCGCCGGTCATTGCCGTGGCGCGATTGTCTACAATGATGACGGTCACGTTGCTGTTGTTGTAAACGGCATCCATCAAGCCGGTGACTCCGGAATGAAAGAAGGTTGAGTCGCCGATTATTGCCACCGTCCCCTTTTCCGATCCCTTTACTTTCTCCATGCCAATGGCACTGCCGATCGACGCCCCCATACAGATGCACGTATCCAGGGCGTTAAGCGGCGGTAACACGCCGAGCGTATAACAACCAATATCACCCGTCACCGCCACACCTAACTTTTTGAGCGCCATGAAAACTCCCCGGTGTGGACATCCCGGACAAAGCACCGGCGGGCGCGGGAACATCGCCTCTTCGCGCGAAATCTCGGCGGTGGCCACCTCGCTGAGGACACCGGCCTTCTTCAATCCTTCGGCAACGCGGTGCGGCGACAACTCTCCCAGGCGACCAAAGTACTCCTTGCCCGTCACATTGTAACCGGCTGCTTTGATCTGATCTTCGTAGAACGGTTCCAGTTCCTCGACAACCAGCACCCGATCGTGGGATTTGATAAAGTCGGCTATTTTCCTGATCGGCAGCGGGTAACCCATACCAATCTTGAAATAGTCGAGGTGCGGTGCAACCTCTTTGGCATACTGGTACGCCACACCGCCGGTGATTATACCGACCCTTGAACCGTTGTTCTCGACAGCATTTAGTGGTGTTTGCTCAGTGTATTCGCGTAGTTTTTCCAGCCGTTCAGCCAGAACCGCATGACGTACACGAGCATTGGCGGGAACCATCACGTATTTCGCGGGGTCCTTGACAAACGTCCGATCTGGCGCTTCAGTCGGTTCACCTGTTTCGACAACACCCTTGGAATGCGAGATGCGCGTTGTCAGACGCAGCATTACCGGCGTATCGAACTTCTCGGACAGTTCATACGCGACTATCGTCATATCTCTGGCTTCCTGGCTGTCGGACGGCTCCAGCATCGGCACCTGGGCAAAGCGTGCGAAATAGCGGTTGTCCTGTTCGTTCTGTGACGAATGCATCTCCGGGTCATCCGCCGACACAAGAACGAAGCCACCGTTGACACCGGTGTACGCAAACGTCATGAACGGATCGGCCGCGACATTGAGACCGACATGTTTCATCGTCACCAGCGCACGCGCACCGCCGATTGAAGCACCGATACCGACCTCGAAGGCAACTTTCTCGTTGGGGGACCATTGGGAATACACTGAGCGGTATTGTTCGGCAAGCGTCTCTAAAATCTCCGTTGAGGGTGTTCCCGGATAGCCCGCGGCCAGTTTAACACCAGCTTCGAACGCCCCGCGGGCCACGGCTTCATTTCCTGAGAGCAGTTCTTTCATACAGACTCACAACATCTTAAGGTCTCATCTTAACACAAGCACGTGTACTTTGCAGGCTGCCTGTGAATTATTTCACAACTATAAGCACACCAGCCGGTTCTGGCAAGTGGATTTTTATATTGTGATAATGTTTGCCCGAGACAGAAAAGGGATGTCGGGTTTCTCATTCGTCTGCATCTCATTCAGAACCCGACCTACCTGTTGACAAAAAGTGGGTAGTTTTGTATATTTCCATTGTTCAAGAGTACACTGTCGT
>JAOZPL010000081.1 GCA_029932795.1 Candidatus Zixiibacteriota bacterium
CCGATAGCATTGATGATACCATCTTTTTGCCTCAACCGATGACAAGCGCGAGCATCAAGGGAATAGTGCTTTCATACAGCTATCAGGAGCTATTTTCGGGCCGGTCTGACTCTGTATTTCTGATCAGGTTAAGTGAACCACAGGCAGCCAATCTCCTCTTCACAGCCGATAAGCGACTGACCGGTGTTGAGTTTCCCGGATACGGGATCACAATCCTCCAGGAATTGGTGGAACGAGCAGAGCCGAAACCGGAATCGCGTGAGGTAACATCACCGGGATTCAGTCTGATTCGGCTGGCAGCGATGTTTCCACATTACCTGACCTATCTGCTGTTTGGTTTCATTGCGCTGATCTTTTTCATGGGTGGCGGATACCGCTGGATTGATTCTTATCTCGGGTATATTATCGGCGGGCTGCTGTTCCTGGTTACTCTCGTGACCCTGGTTCCGCTGCAAAACCTGATTGTTCGCCAGTGGCTGTTGCCCTCGGTCGCAGCCGGTGAGTCGCTGTATTTTGTGGGTGTTTTCCCGGCACTCGTGTCGGGTGTGATACAAGAATTGCTCAAACTATCAGCTATTCTTCTACTGGTTAGCTGGCGAGGATCAAAGAAGTACCGGTTCGCTGTGCTGGGAGCGTTTTGCGGAGCCGGCTTTGCCCTCGCGGAGGCAGGCTATATCGTTGGTCTGACGATTACCCCTTTGTTTACCTGGAGTCTTCTCGAGCGTGGCTTCCTGACAGTCTATCACGTCTCCTCCGGTGCTTTGCTGGGACGTGCCCTGTCGCGTGGTCACGAGGACACTATTGCAACTCTTCTTGGGCTTGTGCTGATGAATGCCATGCTACGGTACCTGCCGATTTTTGTCCATCAGGGTGTCGCCGACGTTCACCTGATGTACCTGATATACTCCATTATAGCCACGGGCGTTCTGTTTTTTGCCTTGTTACGGCTCATGAAGATACGGTCAGCGCGGCAGATTTGATCCTGTCGTCCTTTGAGGTTGACAGAGACTACAAGGAAGCGTATGTTTTTCCGCTGTTATTGGTAAATCCTCAGGTGTGATGAGACCTGACAGGAAAAGGTAAGAACGTTTAATCGAGAGAACCAACAACCATATGCCGGATGATTTCGTTTACGCAGGACTCGACATCGGTGGTACGAACATCAAGTACGGCCTGGTTGATCAAAAGGGTAAAGTACTTTTGAAAGATCAGCGTCCGACAATGGCGGGAAAAGGAGCCGAACCGTTGCTGCATCTGGTGACCAACATCTCGGAGCGCCTGCTCTTTCATGCTGCGGAAGAGGACTACGAAGTCAAATGGCTTGGAGTCGGTACACCCGGATCGGTGGACAGTCGCACCGGCAAAGTGATCGGGTTATCACCTAATATCGACGGCTGGCAGGGGATGGAGATCGGGCGGATTCTCAGTGAGCGGCTGAACATGCCGGTTCTGGTTGAGAATGATGTTAATGCAATGGCACTGGCAGAGTTTCGTTTTGGAGCGGCTATTGGCTATCAATCGATTGTGTGTGTGGCGCTGGGCACCGGTGTAGGTGGCGGAGTGATCATCGACGGCAAACTCTGGCGTGGGGCTAACCACTCGGCCGGGGAGTTAGGCCATGTTTCAATCAACCCCGATGGACCGGAGTGCCGTTGTGGCAGTCGCGGCTGCATTGAGACGTACTGTTCTTCACTGGCGATGATCGAGCGCACTAAAACAATACTGACCCATGGCTTATCGCCGATATTTGAAGAGATACTTGATGGTACGCTCGAAAACCTCACTATAAGAAAGTTGTTTAAGGCAGTCAAGAAGGGGGACGAAATTGCCCGGGAAGTGATCGAGGAGACAGCAGCCTATCTGGGCACCGGGCTGGCCGGAATTGTGAATCTTCTTAATCCGGATATCGTAGTACTCGGTGGTGGCATCGCTGAAGCTGGCGGTGGGTTCATAGAAGCGGTCACCGCTGAGATACGGAAACGGGCCTTTGTGTCTGCCACCGAACATCTTCGGATTGCCCGTGCCACGCTGGGCAACGATGCCGGATTCATTGGCGCGGCCATTCTGGGCGAGGCAGTACGATAGGAGGGAAAAGGTTTATGCAGGTAGCATCGAAGGGGACTCCGCTGACGTTTTGTATCGCCAAATGGCATGGGTATGTTTTTGCTATCCTCTTTCTGCTTTATGGGGGCCTCAAGATTATTCTCGGAGCACTGGATCATAATTACGATGAAATGGCCGTGCCTTTTATCTTTCTGTTGATCGGCATTATCCTGATCTCGGTGGCATTTGCTTACCGTGATAACAGGATATGGGGCTGGTATGGTTTGGTTGTCGTTAATTCCCTCGTCGTCATCCTTGGTCTTTTTGGATTGAGCCATGTTGAAAACTACGTACTGATTTTCTTTTCTCTGGCGGTGCTGGGAGCATTGTTTGCTCCGACGACCAGGCGTTCGTTCTTCAAAGGGCGCTAATTATCAGTTGACAACTGCAGAAAAGACGATAAATTGCCGAATCTTCACGTGAACAGAGACTGGCGCCCTAGCTCAGTTGGTAGAGCAACGGACTGAAAATCCGTGTGTCCGCAGTTCAATTCTGCGGGGCGCCACTTTTTTACAGACGGATTGTTTCCACAGCCAACTGCCATCGTTTCTTAGTATCGTACATTTCAACACAGCATCTTTTTTTCTCCCGGCGTTATGCTCGTGGGGTGCTGATGTCGGAACAATAACTGCAAGCTAGCAGAGCATCCAATTGAGGTTGTTTTTCCTTATGATTTTCATATATTGAGAGCCGAGAGAGGGAAGGTTATCGAGTTTTTGATGTTCACTCTCCTCGCGTGCAGGACGGTGAAGATAGCTGATAAGAAAGGATAGCATTATGTCAATTGAAATCAACAGTCGGGTGCACCCGGAAAAGTGGCGGATTGCCCCTCACGTACTCGATCTGGAGACATCGATAATAAGAGAAATACTTAAGATATCCTCACAGCCGGGTGTTATCTCCTTCGCAGGTGGTCTTCCGGCACCGGAGCTCTTTCCGCTCGAGGATATAAAAAAGGTTACTCTTGAAGCGATCGACCAGTATGGTGCAGATTCCATTCAGTATTCGCTTTCAAGCGGCATCGTGCCGATCAGAGAGCTGTTCGCAAAAAGGGCAACTGAAGAAGGATCAATATCAACCACTGCCAACATACTTATCACTTCAGGCTCGCAGCAGGGCATTGAGCTCATCGCTCGCGCCTTTATCGACCCCGGTGATTACATTCTCACCGAAAACCCCACTTATGTAGGCGCATTGCAGGCGTTTGACTACTACCGGGCACGATATATCACTGTTGATATGGACGATGACGGGATGATTGTCGACCAGGTGGCGGAGAAGATTGAAAAATACCAGCCAAAACTGATCTACACGGTTTCTAATTTCCAGAATCCGACCGGCGTCACTATGTCCGAGGAGCGCCGCCGGCAACTGGTAGATCTCGCCGCCGGTTATGATATCCCCGTGATCGATGACAATCCCTATGGTGACATTCGGTTCTCTGGAGAGCCAATGCCAACCCTCAAATCACTGGGTGGCGACGCAGTAATTGAACTGCGCACGATCTCCAAGATTATCGCGCCCGGGTTCCGGATAGGGTGGATGAACGGACCAACGCGGGCTATCACGCAGTTTGAGAAAGTCAAGCAGTGTGCCGACCTGCATACCAGTAACTTTACCCAGTACGTTATCTATGAGTATATAAGACAGGGATTCCTTGAGCCGCATATTGAGAAAATCAAGGCGGATTCTCTGGCGAAACGGGCAGCTATGATCAGGACAATGGATGAGACGTTCCCACCGGGAATCAAGTGGACGCGACCCGATGGGGGCCTCTTCCTCTGGGTGGAGCTGCCCGCGCACATGTCCGGGAAGGAGCTCCTGCCCAAGGCGGTGGAAATGAAAGTTGCTTATGTCTACGGGGAGCCGTTCTTCCCCAACGGTGGTGGCGAGAACACGTTGCGACTGAATTTCTCCAACGCTACGCACGAGGAGATAGTGGAAGGAATCACACGCCTTGCTAAACTTTTCAAAGAGAACCTGTAGTTGAATATGACGCTCCGGTGGCAGGAGTCTGGAAGTTGAATAGAAGAACCCGCCGGCAGGCGGGTTTTTTTATTGCCTCACCGGCGTTCTCGCTATTAATAATGATTCCATGCTTGTAGATTTCAAGAAGTATGATGCTCTGGGGAACGACTTTCTGGTCATAGAAAGAAAAACTATCCGGTTGTCGCGCACCAGGTTTCAGCATCTTATCGAGAGCATCTGCGATCGGCGAAGTGGAGTGGGCGCAGATGGTATTGTGTGTCTCTCGCCTGACAGGGAAACCGACGGTCGGATCGATATTTACAACGCCGATGGCAGCTGGGCGGAGAAATCGGGTAACGGCTTGCGAATTGCCGCCGTGCATTGCCGTCGGATGGAACCAAGGAGACGGAGTTTCCTTTTTCAAACGGGCAATACGACTGACCGAGTGACGCTTGGCAAGAGGATCCGCAGGGGATTCATAACGACAACTCAGCTTGGCCAGCCGGATTTTGAAGCCAGTAGTGTGCCGGTCAGGACCAGGCACAAATATCTGATTAACACCCCCCTTAAGTTTGGTCCCGTGAACCTTCCCGTCACCTGCCTTGCAGTGGGTAATCCGCATACGGTGCTGGTCGTTGACAATTTTGATTTCGACTGGCGGGAACTGGGAGCGG
Source organism: Candidatus Zixiibacteriota bacterium (assembly GCA_029932795.1). Taxonomy (GTDB): domain Bacteria; phylum Zixibacteria; class MSB-5A5; order GN15; family FEB-12; genus JAOZPL01. Next base: position 4,746 of record JAOZPL010000081.1, read on the forward strand.
ACATTGAGGCTTCACCTAGGTTTCCCCGGGGAACGAATGTTGAGTTTGTGCAGATTATCAGTCGCCGCAAACTTCGAGTCGCTGATTGGGAACGCGGAGCGGGGGCGACCCGATCATCCGGAACCGGTGCGGCGGCGGCCGTCTGCGCGACGGTCATGCTTGGCCTGGCCAACCGCAGGTGTGAAGTCCAGTTTGAGGCCGGATCGCTGATTGTTGATTGGGACCCGGATTCAAACATCGTGGAGCTGACCGGTCCGGCCCAGTTTGTTATGGAGGGCCGCTACGAGTTTATATCACGATGAAAAACCGCCTTTAACAGTCTTGCGAGGAATCCGGTCGAATCTCTCCGAATACCTTGCACACGTCAAAATGTTCTCCCGGAATGCCCGGCTCTATCTGGTCGGTTCGTTCCTGATGTCGGTCAATTTTGCAGTGTTCCAGCTGCTCTTTAATCTCTACCTGCGCGAATACGGCTTTTCTGAGGGGGATATCGGGTTGGTGAACTCAGGCCGGGCGTTGGGGCTAACGCTGATGGCCCTGCCTGCTGCCATGCTATTGACCAGAATTCGCCTGAAACCGGTGCTTCTGGCCAGTTGCGTCGTTTTCGCCCTGTTCAGTCTGGGTTTGACCGTTTGCCTTGATCTGTTGTTTTTGATCGGCTTTGCTTTGTTGGCAGGGATGGCGTTTGCGTTCTTTCGAGTAGCTTCGGGACCGTTTTACATGCGCAACTCCACCCGTGCAGAACGGACTCATCTGTTTTCGTTCTCTTTTGCCATGATGATTCTGGCCAGCATGGGCGGCTCGGCAGGTTCCGGCAACCTAGTAGCGTGGATCAATGCAATGACTGGTGATCCGGTAATCGGATACAGGTATACACTGTGTATTGCTATTGTGGTTGGCCTGCTGTCTTTTGTACCGTTTGCGATGATAAAGGCTTCAGCCCCTTCGAGTGAAGAGACCCGCATATCTTTGAACTTGGACAGGTTGAAACGAAGGGGTAGATTTTATCTAAAGATAACTGCTGCAAGTTTTTTGTTGGGCAGTGGTGCGGGATTGATCATTCCCTTTCTGAATCTCTACTTTCGTGACAGGCTTAATCTGTCACCTGACTGGATCGGGTGGTGTTTTTTCGCCGTCTCCTGTTCTATGTTTGTGGGTACACTGTCCGGGCCGCTTCTGACGAAGCGTTTCGGTTTGGTCAGGACAATCGTGTTCACACAACTTGCCTCCATTCCTTTCATGCTGATTCTGTCATACAGCTATCTGCTCTGGCTGGTGGTGGTGGCCTTCATTATCAGGGGGGGCCTGATGAATCTCAGTATCCCGATCAACACCAATTTTTGTATGGAAGTGTCGGAAAAGAACGAGCAGGGTCAGGTGAACGCACTGTTGATGATTTCCGGGACCGGCTCGCGGATGATCGCGGTAGCTATTGGCGGCTACCTGATCGAGGCGTACGGTTATACGGTAACGCTTAACGTGGCAGTTACGCTGTATATTATTTCATCACTGACTTACTACTTTCTCTTTCGACGAGTGGAACGCAGGAGCAAAGACGCCACGAGCTGGCTGATGCCGGAACGCGAAGAATCGCGACTTTGATTTGACAGGAAACCACGCCCCACCAATCTTGCCGCCAACAATCTGTTTGCCAACGGTGGTAGTTTGACAGATATTTAAATTTGTCTTCTAAACAGGAAAGATGCAACGAATGACCAGGGATAAATATAAAGAACAGTTTGCCACCGCCGTGGCTGCCGCTTTCAGGCAGGTCTATCCTGACATCTACAGAGATGTTGGGGATGCCGATATATTCAACAGCGACACGGTATACAGTTCCCTGGAAAAACCGAAAGACGCCAGGATGGGCCGGTTCACCCTGCCTGTTTTTAGATACGCGCGGATCCTGAAAGATAATCCGCTGGATATTGCAGCCAGAGTGGCCGAGGAAAGCAATCGCCTTCTACAAGTCTCAGGGCAGCCGCACCTCGTGCGTGTCAGCGGCGTCAGCGGATTTCTGAACGCTGAGATCGATTGTACCCTCATGGCGAGAGAGACCATCTCAGAAATCCTTGCTCGCGGGAGCAGTTACGGAACCACCGACCTCGGCAAAGGTAAAACAATCCTCGTGGAGTACTCCTCGCCTAATATCGCCAAGCCTTTTGGTGTCGGTCATCTCAGGACAACTATAATTGGCAATTCCCTCAGGCGAATATTCAAGAAGCTCGGATACAATGTGGTCGGTATCAACTACCCCGGTGACTGGGGAACGCAGTTCGGCAAGATGATCGTGGCCTACCGCAAATGGGGTGCTGAGGAAACATTAGGTGAGAACGCTGTTAAAAGGCTTCTGGAATTGTACGTCCGCTATCATGAAGAGGCGGAAAAGAACCCTTCGCTTGACGAGCAAGCCCGGCAAGCGTTCAAGAAACTTGAAGATGGCGATACGGAAGCGGTACGGTTGTGGGAACAGTTCAAAAAGATTTCCCACGCCGAATTTGACAGGATTTACGAGCAGCTTGGGGTTGAGTTCGATCTGGTAATAGGCGAATCATTCTTCAACGACAAGATGGATACCATCATACAGCGGTTGCAGGGGGACGGTCTCACACGAGTCTCCGATGGTGCCCTGATTGTTGATTTGGATGATCCCAACTTGCCTCCGGCCATGCTTCGCAAAGCGGACGGCGCCACGCTGTATATAACGCGAGACCTGGCCGGTATGGTCTACCGCTGGGACAAGTACCGTTTTCATGAGTCGCTGTATGTCGTAGGCTCTGCCCAATCCGATCATTTCAAGCAGTGCCTGATGGTCATTGACAAGATGGAAACGGCTGAGGGTCTTCCCCCGGAAAAACGAATGACCGGTAAGGTCAAACACATTGGATTTGGTTGGGTACGTTTCGGACAGAAAACGATGTCCACCCGCCAAGGCAATATAATTTTTCTCGAAGACGTTATCAGCCGGGCTGTTTCCCTGGCCACCGAGATTATTCACAAAAAGAACCCCGACCTGAAAGCCATCGACGAGACGGCCCGCATGATCGGTGTTGGGGCGGTGATTTTTTCGCAATTATCGGTTCGACGACAGAAGGATGTCAATTTTGTCTGGGAGGAGGTTCTCAATTTCGAAGGCGAAACCGGGCCGTATCTGCAGTACACGCACGCCCGTCTCTGTTCGCTGCTTCGTAATTACCCGGGTAAGATCAGCCCGAACGTTGATTATGCGCTGCTTGACCACGAGGAGGAACGGCGGGTGGTCGAATTGCTGGCGGATTTCCCCGGAGCTATCTGTGACGCCGTCAAACAGTATGAGCCTTATCTTATTACAAGTTATCTGTTGCGGCTGGCGTCGTCTTTGTCTTCTTTCCATCTTCGTATGGCATCTACGGCTGCTTTCAACTTT
>JAOZPL010000082.1:0-4926 GCA_029932795.1 Candidatus Zixiibacteriota bacterium
CAGGGCGAAGAAACGTTTGATGTTTGTATTATCTCGAGCAAGAACCGCTTCGTTTAGCGCATTCCGTTCCTGTTTGAATTTGTCTATCCGATCGGACATGATGTTCTCCCTGAGTTTTTGACCGAATATATCAGGCACCGTAACATGGGACAAATGGAAAGCCCGGCTTGGTGGCGGTGACCCGGCCAAATGGGAACGCTGATAAAACTCAGACCAGATTTGCCCGCGTCAGGGCACGCTCGTACTTGCTTTTATCCTGGCGTGCATACAGGATACCCAGCGAGGAGAAGAGCTTCCGGAGCCCATCCTCAACGATTTCAATGCGGCTTGTATCCTGGAGTTCTACCTCCAGCTCATAATCGACAGAGCCGTCCGAGAACTCCGTTTTGTCGATCTCCAGAGTGTATTCATAGTCGCCGATTCGGAATTGCTTTTTCTGGCGGGTATTGTTAAAGCGAACCAGACGGGCCAGCGTGATATCGGGGAACTCCCCCCTGACAAACTGTATCGGTGCAGCCGCCAGAGACAGAACATCCAGATGAAGGTTGACCACTTCCATTGCCAGCGGGCGCCTGATCTCTTCCTCGATCTCTTTCCGCACCATGGCCGCGCCGCGCCGCGTGGCGTGGCTTTTGAGCGTCACCAGCCCACGGTCATTTTCGGCCCGTATGCGAAGAACCCAACCCGCTTCGGCGAGCTGCCGATCCTCGCTGTCAAAGAAACCGTTGACATGATGTTCTTCGCGATCTATCGCTCCGAGGAACCCGATAAGCTTCAGGTAGTTGGTGAAAGAGCCGAGTTCCAGCTTGATTTCGATCTCAAGGTTTTTTTCCGCGCTCACCATAGCACCTTCAATATACAAAAACGAGCCCAATAGCAACACCTTTAACCTGAAAAGAGAGCGACCGGAAAACCGCGCTCCATGAAAGGGTATGCTTATTGTCGTGATTATCTCCGGAACTTCTAGGCTGTATACTTATCGGTAATATTCGTGTTGTTGTCAGCATCATAGACTTTGAACTCTTCCTGGGCAACCGTCGTGTCCCGAACCACATTTATCTTGAACTTGTGAGCTTTCATAATCCGCTGGACCCGGTCGGCGCCGTTCTCCGTGAGAGTTGCCGCCATCTGTGGACTAACGACGAGGTGAAAATACCTGTATTTTTTATCGGCCCGCGCCCTGACAAACCAGCGCTCTATCTTGGTAGCGATATTCTCCCGCGACATGATTCTTCCGAGCCCGGAGCAGTGCGGGCAGGGCTCCGACAGCGTGGTCATGTGTGAAGGACGGACACGCTCGCGGGTCATCTCAATCAGGCCAAACTCAGTCACCGGGTTGATCCCCCGCTTGGCGCGGTCATTCCGGAAACAATTCTTGAACTCCTCATACAGTTTGCGTCGATTATCCCGGTTGTACATGTCTATAAAGTCACAGACTATCAGGCCACCAATATCCCGCAGACGGATCTGGCGGGCGATCTCCCGGGCGGCCAGCAGGTTTGCCTCCAGGATAGTCTGCTCCTGATCCTTACCGCCGACAAAACGACCGGTGTTAACATCGATTGTCACCATTGCCTCCGTCTGATCGATGATCAGATAAGCACCTTTTCTTATCCAGACCCTGCGGACGAGCATTTTGTCGATTTCCGGCTCCAGGTTAAACATGTCGAACAGCGGTAGACTGCCCCGGTACAGCTCGATCCGTTTTCTCAGGTCTGGGGCAACCTGTCGAGCAAAACTGACAACCCTCTTATAATCGACACGGTTATCAACCACTACCCGCTGGACGTCTTCGCTGAACACGTCCCGGATCATTGAGATCAGCATCTCAGCTTCCTTATGAATAAGGGCCGGAGCCGGCAATGTATCCGCTTTTCGCTTCAGTTTAGCCCACAGCTTTAGCAACCGCTTGACATCAGCACGGAAGTCGGACTCGTTTTTCCCCTCAGCTTCGGTTCTGACGATTAATCCAAATCCCTCCGGCCGGAGCGGAGTAACCACTCTTTTCAGACGACGCTTTTCTCCCCAGTCGGTGATCCGCCTTGAGACCCGGACATGGTCGTCGTCAGGCACCAGGACGAGATACCGTCCCGGGATGGTGATTTCCGTGGAGATCCGTGGCCCTTTGGTGGAAATCGGCTCCTTAATTACCTGAACCAGAATCTCCTGGCTCCGCTTGAGGACGGTTTCGATTCCAGCCCGGCGGCCCTTACTGATGATCTCCGCCGGTGCCTCCTCTTCTTCAACGTCTTCCGAGTCATACCGACCCCGGAACTCTTTCCTGATATCGGAAGAATGCAAGTAGGCGGCCTTTTCCATGCCGATATCGACAAATGCTGCCTGCATACCGGGCAGGACAGTTTTGATCTTTCCCTTGTAAATATCTCCCACCATGCGATCAGAGTCCGGTCGTTCAACTTGCAACTCAACCAGCTTACCGTCTTCAAGGATCGCTACACGCGTTTCAAACTCGGTGGAATTAATGATGATTTCTTTCTTCACTATTACTCCTCAACCCCCTTTACAATTTCTCCGAACAGCTCGCCCAATTGTGGACGGTAACCGTTTATGAATGACAGGCCATCCATCTCAGCTCGACCCTCGGGGACAAGCCGGACAAGCTCGATAACAGAGTGGTCACATTGGACCAGAAGTCTTTTATTTACACCCAGAACTGTGCCCGGTCGTGTGTTTGTTTCATTGACAGTATCAACGACTGAGCAGGCATGTACTTTGATTTTTTTTCCCCTAAAATAGGTGTAAGCGCCTGGCCGGGTGGACATGCCCCGCACGAAATCCCTCACCCGTTGCGCCGGAAAGCCAAAATCGATCATAGCGTCAAACGGTGAAATCTTGGGAGCCCAACTGGCCAGCGACTCGTCTTGGGGCAATGGTACGTAGTCACCGGATTCAATCAGGTCAATCGTTTTCAGAGTAAATGGCCCGGACAGTTTACCCATGCGAGCGGCCAGTGTATCGTAGGAATCATCCTCGTAGATGGGGATTCTTTCCTGTAGTATCATGTTTCCCGTATCCACAGTTGCCTTTAGAAAAAATGACGTCAGCCCGGTTTCAGTCTCGCCATTGATGAGTGCCCAGTTGATCGGTGCCGCACCTCGGTATCTGGGCAGAAGTGAGGCATGGATGTTTATTGACCCGTACCGGGGCAGGGCGAAAAGCCGCTCGGGCAGAATGCGAAAAGCCAGCACGACGAAAAGGTCAGGGTCAAGCGCCCTGAGCGACTCGTATAGGCCGTCATCCTTGAGCGAACCTGGCTTGTAGACGGTGAGAGCGCGCCTTTCAGCCTCCCTGCTGCAGGCCGTCGGTATCAGTTTCCGTCCCCGGCCGGTTTTCCTGTCCGGGCCAGTGACCACGGCCAGGACTTCATGCTTCGACTCCGATAGAAACGCCAGAGTTGTCCGGGCAAACTCGGGTGTGCCCATGAACACAATTCTCATAAATAGATCAAACCGCGGCAGAGTATGGGGGATCGCTGAGTGTTTACACAACGGGTCCCCGATACCGGGATGCTGAAACGGGCGAAAGCGGGAAATGGTTTACGAGGCGGCTGCGAGCCTCTTGAGCTTACCTCTCAGCAAGGTCCTGGCAAACGGTGAAATATGGTCGATAAACAAAACGCCGTTTAGATGATCGTTCTCGTGCAGTACTGCTCGTGCCGTCAGACCACCCAATCCCAGTTCAAACTGCTGGCCGTCGAGCCCGGTCGCCCTCACCCTGACTCCGGCGGGGCGAACAATACTCTGGTAAATACCCGGAAATGACAGGCATCCTTCTTCCAGCTCGACTTTTTCCTTGCTGGTTGTGAGAATTTCCGGGTTTATAAACACACGGACGGTTTCGTTGAGATCGACCGAAGACAGGTCAACAATAAAGACCCGTTTCAACACGCCCACTTGTGGCGCCGCCAGACCAAGGCCGTGATTCATCTTGAGGGTGTCCACCATATTGGACACCAAATCTTTGACTTCCTGGTCGATATCGTCGACCGGTGCAGCCTTTTCCCGCAAAACGGGATCGCCATACAAGACAATCCTCTGCTCAGCCACGGTTACTCCCTAACTGCAATCCTATTTGTCAACACGGGCAGCGATAGAACTCTTGAGAAACTCCAGTTTGGTATCATTCGATATCTTCAGAATGACACGACCCCGATCTTCATCGATGGCGAAGATGATACCAAACATGCCGCTGCTCGTGACTACTTTGTCGCCTTTCTTTAACTCACCCAAGAGCTTTTGATGCTCTTTCTGTTTCTTGCGTTGGGGCCGGATCATGGTCAGGTAAATCAGTACGAATATTAACCCGAACCAGATTAACATCGCCCCCCCGCCGGTGCCCCCTTCACCGCCACCGGCCATAAGTACGGTCCAGTACAGATCCAAGACAACTCCTGTTTTTTATCGGCTGGCAGTGCAAAAACTGAACAGCCGAATACTCCTTTTTATTATAATATACAGCACTTCATATCACATTTCAAGCAAATCTTACCACCCCATTACACAAGATTCTGTCAGTGATTATGCTTAAGATGATCTCTCCAAGCATCTTGGACGGTATGCTACCAGTGTCAACTCCGTAGAAATTATTCAGAAATCTACAAAAATGGAGGGCTATTGTTACTAACTTATTAAATCCCAACAGAGCTTTATTCTATAAAAAAATATGGCGGAGAGGCAGGGATTCGAACCCTGGATAGGGATTACCTATACACACTTTCCAGGCGTGCGCCTTCAGCCGCTCGGCCACCTCTCCGTTATATTCTCGCTGTCCCGACATCCGCCGGAATGGCTGTAAAGTAAATGATATTTCTCAAAAGACAAGAGCAAAAATTATTGTATTTTTTGTATCTTACAGATACTTAAACTCACTCTCCCCTATATCATACACTCCCTTGTAATTGAATTT
>JAOZPL010000082.1:4936-8053 GCA_029932795.1 Candidatus Zixiibacteriota bacterium
ATATATGTCAACGCGATTATGTACTCAACAGAAAATTGTAGGGGTGGATAACCAGAGGACCTGAAGAACACTGAACCTGATGATCAGAAGTTACTTAGCCCCAGGAAGGATCTGCACTGACCTACGATATACAATTCCGGTAATCCCGGATCGTCATTTGGATTCTTTCGCGGCCCCTTGTTTCTCAGAGAGGAGTCTCCAGTACGCTCGCTCCACTACCAGCGATATCTCATAGCTTTTAAACGGCTTGGTTAGGTACTCATCCGCACCCAGTATCAACGCGTCTTTGACCGTGTAGGTATCACCATAGGCTGTCATAATAATCACCGCGATACCCGGGAATTTCTGTTTGACCACCTTCAGCAGTTCAAAGCCGTCCATGCCCGGCATCTTCATATCGGAGATGACGATATCAACCTTTTCCGTCTCGAGCATTTCCAGCGCCTTCTCACCATCCTGAACGGCCATTACTTTGTAACCGTCCCGCGCGAGGATTTTTTCCAGAAGACTCCGCATCATTGTTTCATCATCAACAATCAGGATGGAAATAGAACGCTTCATGTGTACAAGCTCCTCTTTGAGATCGTGTGTTTTCATGCTCATTTAATCGACCAGCCCTACCAGCATCGCCCTCACAACTGTTAACGCAATAAAGTGGCACTGACCTCACCGATGAAATCATCAAGTTGAACCGGCTTGTACATTACCCGGCAGGCACCCAGCACGCCTGCCTGGCGAACCAGCTTGTCAGTGGCATTACCGGTAATAACCATGATCGGTACCCGGGGCGCCAGCCGCTTGATTTCACTAAGGGCGTCCAATCCGGATACCTCCGGCATAATAATATCCATCGTTATAAGGTCGTAGGCACCACTGCCGATCTTGTCGATCGCTTCGGTGCCGCTGGCAGCCAGATCAACGTCAAAGACATCCGTTAACTCACAGAAATCCTTGAACACTTCTCTGACCCAGGGTTCGTCATCAACAATCAGAATCCTGAACGGTTGGCCTCTCTCCCCTGCAACCCGGCACAGCTCTTCAAGACTCGCAGTTATCATTGTGTCCTTTAACCTGTGTTTTATGTCATTAGCCAAAATACCGAAGCCCACTCCGGACCTCACGGATCTATTATCATTATCGTCACAAAAGACCTATCCATGCATCAGAAACTTGGCCTGACTCTCGACGATCCGCCGGTGCCGACACTCAGGCGACAATATCCTTTACCTGACGAATTGAGTTCAGAATCCGTGTACACTGCTCAAGAATCGCATGCAGCCGCACCTCGACCCGATCCTTGGACAGCTGGCCACTAGGAACCTGGTAGACCATTATTTCCCTGTTCTTCGCAGCCTCTACCACCAAGGACAGCTCCCGGACAATCTTCACCGTGTTGTTAATCAACCGGATGAATTCCGGTTCCAGTCGGGTCAACTCCGCTGAATGTTTCCCGGATTTTGCCTTGGCCAAATAGAGCGCCAGATTGAGCGCGAGGATTTTGATCTCCTCGCTCAAAGCGTCCACTTCCGACAGTAATTCCAGGTCACTGTCATGTGTCCCGCCGCTCTCCTGATTCACAAAACCTCCTGCCAATCCAGCCGCTAGCCCGATACTGATTTCCCATGACTGACAGCCCGGGACTTGTCTCCAGATGGTTCTTCACCATTAACCTGGGAATCTATTCTCAGCAACCTACGATTGACCTCACTTATTTTTATTGCCGCCGCCTCAATCCGCTTTAGCCGGGAAAGAGCCTTCTGGTCTGGCACCGACTTCTGCATGAGTATGCACTGGACATTGCCGATTATCACCGAGAGGGGGTTGTTTATCTCATGATTTATCGAGACTGAATCCTCCGCCAGCGCCGACAGTCTCTCTGCAGTGGTAATCTTCTCCCGTATAGTCCGAAGCTCCTCATGCACCTGTTCAAGTTCTCGACTCTTAGCCTCCATTTTTTCCTTGTGAGCCAGACGCTCAATCGCGACAGCAAACTGGTTTACCACAATCGTCATCAACGCCACATGCTTCTCATCAAGTGCCCGGGGCTTACGACAACCCAGATTCAGCACACCAAGAACATCATCCTCCACTAACAGCGGTACCGACATAACGGTCGCGAAATCGTGAGCCGGGTCAAAGTTCCCCCGGTTGGATCTTTCGTTCAGAAGAACCGGTTTCTTACTCCGCGCCGACCAGCCTGAAAGACCCTTACCCGTACCAAGCGACAAAAAGCTCATTATTTCCACACGCTTGCCAACAGTTGCTTTTTCAGCTAGATGCTCGCCGTCCGAGTCAAGCAGATAAAGAGTTGCGGCGTCATGCGGAACTATTCTTTGAATCAGCTCCAGAACCTCGACGTACGTTTGCCGGGTATCCGCTGCCGCCCGGCAGCGCGTGGATATCTGGGCCACCAGATTCATCTTTTCCCAGAAGCATGGCGAGGCTGGTTCCTTTTTTCGCCTTATTTTACCGGAAACTGTCAAACTACCTGCTCCGTGCCAAGGCTCTGGCCCGCATGGCCAGCCTCTCAGCCAGCTTGTCTTCAAGCTCGCCAAAAAACGTTGTTTTTTCCGGTGCCGGGATATGCAGACCCGGATCCTCTTTCCGGTTATCAGGATCACCCTGGATGACCCGGCGTCCTCCCAACTCCTCAATAAACGGTTCGGCAGCCAGAAGGCGCCCGCGCTTCAGATCCAGAAACCGCCACTCCCCTTCGATGACCCCGATCGTTTCGTACTGGTGCAATACCAGCGGGATACTGAAAGTTTTCCTTGTGTCAAGACGTTCACTGCGGACAGTTACCAACATGAGGTAACGGCCGCCTTTCTCACGTCCCCAGTCAAGCAGGCTGTCGAGGTCGTACCTGGCTGACGGAAAACGAGGTTCGGACATGTCACGGTTGCTCGAGAGTACAATCCTCCAGTCGGGGTCACGGCTAAGCTGCCACTGGAGCTTCTCAATCAGATGTGTCTCCGCCCAAGCGAGACCCGTCGACTCAACGCGAAGCAATATCTCACGAGGGGCGCTTAACACGACACCGCACAGAGGCAGAATGAGCGCTGTCACAACGGGCAGGATCAGAATCCGTTTCATTTCACTTCACCACGTCAAAAGCTG
>JAOZPL010000083.1 GCA_029932795.1 Candidatus Zixiibacteriota bacterium
GACCATCGGCGTCGTCACCGACGTCGGCCTGTTTTTGCACCTGCTGGCTGACCGGCTGCTGGGGTGACGGTGTAAGGGGAGAACGTGTGTTAAGAGCTTTTATAGGGCAAAAACCATGGTGCTTCTGCCATTGATTTCTCTGGCAGAACTGCAAAGTATTCCAACCTACGGGTCTATCAGAATCACATCAGCCAGTGCTTTTTCCCCTATACTCGTTCGGCTGTGCTACAAACATCGGCCATGTAGCATTCAGTACAATCGCAGTTGCGTGGTCTACACCACTTCCTTCCAATTTCCCAAGCGGGGAAGTCCATGAGACCAGGAAATTCAGGGTTTAGGCCACGTGCTCGGAATATCAACTGGTCTACCGTCGCGTCTGACGGGGCAAGACCCAGACGGCTAAATACTCTCCTCACATGCACATCAGCCGAGATGTCGATTGAAAAATAGTCCGAAAACTTAACCTTGAACCGTCTGGCAAGAATGTTCACCGCAATGCTTGCAATTTTCGGTCCTACCCCGTCAAACTCACGGAACCGATAAACGACGGTAGCACTTGACGGTGAATCAGACCAGATGCTGGCCGCGTTACCTCCATAGACATCGCGAATGCGAGTAATGGTTTTGGATAAGTAACCAGACATCTTCTCGACGTAGCGATGAAGTGGTTCAGGTTCGGTCATCAACCTGTACACGTCCGCTTCTGATTGTTGGGACAAAAGCTCTATGGAAAAACCGCCAAGCTTCTCTCGGAATCGATAGGGGATTAGCCAAGCCCTTTCAGCTTTAATCTGCCGATCCATTACGCACGCTAGCACGAAGGCATGCGGGTGGCCTTTGAGGTCATTCAGGAGTCGATCCGCTTCGTCTTCACTAGTAAATCGAACCAGCTCTCTCGGGGCTTCAAAGAGCTGTTGTCCGCGCTCCACAAGGCGGCTCTTAATTGCCTGTTCATCGATCATTTTAACAGTCCTTATATAACGGAAGCCGCAGCGCTCCTGCCGTTGATTTCAGTGGCAGAACCACATAGGGTTCTGCGGGTCTTCAGAGTTTATAGACCCAATGTGGTGCTATTTCTTCTTCACCTTATCCTTCGACAAGACGCTGAAGAACTCGTTGAAGATCAGTTCTTTTGGTTCGGTGGCGAATGGTCCCAGCGAAAAGCTGTCGGAGAGGCCGGTCACATTCTGGCGGAGATAAGTGGATTCGCCGTTGATTTCCTCCACCCGCATGATTATCGGCATGCTGAACTCCGGACTGACTTTTTTAGTCGTCACGCTGACATCAACATAGTAGCCGTCATCTCTGCTGCTCACGCTATACTCCACCTCGTACTCGGGGAAATCGCGCCCATACAGCCAGTGATGGAAAAACCAGTCAAGGGGTTGGCCATAGAATTTCTCCGCCAGCTTGATGACATCGACATTGGTGAAGAGTTGATTGTTCACAAGCGACGACAGTGCGTGAATGAACTTGAGAAAAGTGCGATCCGAGCTTTTTTCTATATCATACATCAGGTAACGAAGCATATGCAGAACCCAGACACCTTTAACGGTCCGGATACCGGGGGCCAGGCGTTTGCCCGAGGCGAGCGGCAGATCAAAGTCTCTTTCGACCGCTGTGTAATAATAATTGCGCCTCCGGAGCAGTTCCCCGAAAAAGACATCGTGGCCGAGCGAACTGCTTACATACATCAGCCCCAGATACTCAGGCACGGCGTTGAGCAGCCAGGACTCCCGGTCACTGGCGGGTCGGGCCAGCGCCCCGAACCACTGCCGGGCCACCTCCCGGCCAGCCACGTCGTGCAGCCCGCCGGTTTCGTCCACCAGACACTGCACCTGGGGAATCTCTATCAGGCCGGGCATGGTCAATGAGCTTTCGGGATATATGAATACCTCGAACGTCGCGGGCGGCATGCCCAGTCGGCCCGTCATGTAATTGAACGCCTCCATCACGGTGGCACGGTAGTACTCATCGGGAATGAAGCACTGGTAACGGCCTTTAGTAATATGCTTTGATTTCAGGAAGTTGACCGTCATGCCGATATCGCTGATCACCGGAATCGTGTCGAATCCGGAGGCATACGGCTGATACACAAAGTTCGTGTACGGCTCGGACGGCTTCACCTCAAACTCCATCCTCCCCTTTCCCACGTCCTTCATCTCACTCATCGCGGGCATGACGTAGCTGTATCCTCGGGGAATGTCAAATGTTACAGCAAGCGGTGCCGGTTGGGGATCGGCCACGAACGGGAACGCCGTGCCGTAATCTTTGCCCCGATACCAGAGACGAAACTCGAGCGTGTCACCTTTGTAAGCGTACTCAGGAAGTATAACGCCGGTGAAAGTGAAATCCCTTCGCCGGTGGAAATCCACCGTTCGATCCCGAAAATAGATCGAATCCAGTTTCAGATTATAGTGCAGGAAGAGGGACACGAACTTGAGACTGTCAACATTCACCAGCACTTTAATATCGGTCGCGGCGGCCCGAATGACCTTGCCGTCGAGACCGGTCATTTCAAGACGAGCCCTACGGTCAAGCACGGTTGTCGGGTACGGGATGCCGGAAACCTGGGCATCGTCGGATATACCGTATTCCCTTCTCTGCAAGACCGCGCCATCGGTGACCGCGATATCACCGCCCTCGTGTTCATAGGCCACAATCACCTGCTCAGGGCGGTTGGGATCAAAGGTGAAGACATAGCGGTCAAAATCGGCCCAGAAATAACCATCCTCGCGCCGTTCATAGACTGACCGCAGAAGCTGAAAGAGGTTGTCATATTCGTGCATGACCACGGGGGCGAAAAAGAAATCCCCCTGCGCCTTTTGTGCGGTGTTGAAATCGCGCCAGGACAACACGGTTTCACTGAAGGTGAATTGCTCCCGCAGCTTAAGGTCAAAATCATCGGCCATGTGAATGAAACAAACCTCGAAGTCCTTATCAACCGTGCTGTCTTTGGAGACGTACAGCAGCGACTGCCGCTCCATGTGGACCGGTATGTCCATTCTGGCGTGGCCCTCGCCAATGAAGATAGCCGTGGTCGGGCGACCCAGTATGTGGCGCAGGAGATACATCTTCCCTTCCTTGAAGGTGAACGTGGCGATGTCTTTCTCATAAACAAAATCAGACACCTCGGCCAGTTCGGCAGGCGGTTTTCTGGACAGGTCAGTCATAATCAGATCATAATTGTCTTTGAACTCCCTGAGAAAATCTGAATCCGCCGCAGCCGGAACAGCCGCCAGGGTGACGGCCAGAAGGAAGAAGATGGCCAACGTTACTGCTCTGTTCTGATACATTTGTTATCTCCTGTTTTGGATATACGGTCACATTATTGACGAATAATACCTCATTCTGTCAATTTCCGAGTGTGAGCAACACAGGCATCTATAATCTGAACAAGCTGCCTGTATTTCTCCTCGAAATCCCGAATGGCCGGGATAAAATGATAACCGGGGTGTTCCTGCCATACATGCTTGATAGCTTTCTCAATAGCCAGAGCTTCTTCCGGTGACTCGGTACGGATATCATCGCCGGTGTAGTGCTCTTCGCCAAGCGCCGCGCTGGTACCCAGCTGCACCACCTTATCATATCTCTCGTGTTCGCGCGCCAGCGTGGTGCCCACTATTGCACGCGTGCCCGGATGAAACGCGAATGCATCGGCTGTCCCCCGATCAGTAATGAACGATCTGTCTCCCAGCTCTGCTTCTCGGGCGACCTGATCATTGTAAACGGCGATATGAAAGGCTGCCTTGTCGTGCCGATAATCCGGATTTCCCCGCAAAAGCCTCCGGGCTACTTCATCCAGAAAAACAAACCCCCGAAAGCGATCAACAATCTTCAGCCGGGTCAGGCATTTGCTTTTCCCGGACCCGGGTCCGCCGGTTATGACAATTCTTGAGCGCATGGGATTCCGCAGCAATCTATCAGCCTGCCTCAAGAGTGTCAAGTTCACGAATCAGTTGAGTTGTGATCGGTTTTTGTTTATCGTAAATGATACGGAGGATTAACATGGATACAAAAGCGATTCAGACATATTTATCGGCACACGACCTTGATGGCTGGCTCCTGGCCGATTTTCACGGACACAACGACGTCGCCGTAAATATGCTGCAGCTCTCAGGCATTCTCACGCGCCGTTCGTTTTACTTTATCCCTGCCGAAGGCGAACCGAGGGCGCTGGTCAATGTGATCGAGAAGGAGAAGTTTCACGGTATGCCGGGTCGCATCATTGAGTATACCGGCTATAAAATGCTGGAATCAGAATTAAAATTGCTGCTGGCGGGCGCCACAAGAATAGCGATGGAATACTCTCCCCGTGGGCGACTCCCTTACATCGGGCTGGTCGACGCCGGGACTGTTGAGCTGGTTCGGGAGCTAGGTGTGGAGATTGTTTCATCGGATGACCTGGTGGCGCATTTCCAGGCCAGACTCTCTGCAGAACAAATCGCCAGCCATCACAAAGCTGCCCGAAACCTGATGGAGATAAAAGACAAGGCTTTTGATCATATCGCTGAGTCCCTCCGGTCAGGCAATATGATTACCGAATACAATGTCTGCTCCTTTGTGCGGGAACAGTTTACCGAATACAACATGACTTGCGCGGAAGGCCCTATCTGCGCCGTGGATGCGCACGCCGGTGACCCCCACTATGAACCCTCGGCAGACAGCTCTTCCACAATCGAGAAGGGACAACTCATCCTGATAGACATGTGGGCTAAGATGAATGATGTGCAAGCAGTCTACGGCGATATAACATGGATGGGATACACCGGACCAAAAGCAGATATTCCGGATAAGTACAACGAGATTTTCTCGATTCTGGTTAAAGCCCGCGACCGGGCAGTCGCCTTTCTGCGAGAGAGTCTCGGCCAACGTCCGGTTCGCGGCTTCGAAGTTGACGATATTTGCCGCGGCGTTGTGATAGAGGCCGGCTACGGCAAGTTCTTCACGCACCGGACCGGCCACTCGATCACCACCTCCGGGCACGGGCCGGGCCCCAATATCGACAATCTGGAAACGGAAGACCGGCGTGAGCTTCAGCCAGGGCATCTCTTTTCCATTGAACCGGGGATCTACCTGACCGACTGCGGGTTCCGCACGGAGATCGATGTACTGGTCAACCACGATAGCTGCGAGGTAACCACATTGCCATTACAGACCGATATCCTGCCGCTCCTCTAATATGTACGTTACCGACGAGATGATCAGACGAATGGTGGCGCTCTATGGAGTGCCGGACGAAGTTTCATTCGCCTTTGATGTTACGGAACGAGAGCTCAAACGAATACGATCGTCACAGAAACACGGACGAAACCACGATGTCACCATGTACATCCGAAAAGACGACCAGCTGCTGGTAATCGCCAAACACTCGTACCCGCCGGGGCTTTACCGCGCACCCTCCGGAGGACTTCAGCCGGGGGAAAATTTCCACGACGGGATCAATCGTGAAGTAGCCGAAGAAGTCGGCTGCGAGATCAAACTGGACAGGTTTGTCCTGCGAACTTCAGCCACCTTCGCACACCAGAACGATTCTATCACCTGGCGTTCGTTTGTATTCGCGGCCGATTTCGTCCGGGGCGATTTTCAATTCACTGATCGCCGAGAGATCCGCGAGGTCCGCCTGGTCGCCTGGGATGAGTTTGACACGTTTGGACGTATCATGCGCCGGACGGATATCGGCGGTCTTCATTACCGGGCGGCGCTGCACGAGGTGGTCCGGAAGCTGATCCGGTAAGGAGAACGCGTGAGCTCGCGATTTCTCAAACAGTCCCTTTTTGCAGCTTCCGTGATAACCATCGGCACCAATCTCCTCAGCCGCGTTTTTGGCTTCCTCAGGGAAGCGGCGGTGGCCGGCTATTTTGGCACCAGCGCCGGTTTTGACACCTTTGTACTGGCTTTCACAATCCCGGAACTGGTGACTTTTATTGTCTTCGCCGCCCTGCCGATGGCGCTCATCCCCATTATAAAAAAGGTAAAGGATGACGATGCTTACAATCTGTCTTCCCTGTTCTGGTGTGGTCTGATACTGTTCACAGCCCTCTTTGGCTTCTTCTCGGTTCTTGCATACATGTTCAGGGATACGCTGCTGTTCTGGCTGGCTCCAAAGCTGGGGGGAAACCAACTTGCTCTTGGCAAACGGCTGGCGGCGATCCTGGCCTGGTTTGTCTTTTTTCGCGGGCTTGAAGCGTATTTTCGAAGCTGGCTGTTTGCGAAAAAGCACTTCATTGTTCCATCCCTCTCGGCAATCCTCATAAATGTTGTTATCCTAAGCTCGCTTTTCCTCTTCTATGGCCAACTGGGCATAGAGACACTGGCCTACGGCTGGTTGGCCGGTTCTATGCTCTCATTTGTAGTTAATGGTTTGTTCGCCCTGATAGTGATTAAACCTACCTTACACGCAGGTGGGGGACTGGTACTCACAGGAACCTTACTAAAAGCCACTTTCGCAGTAGCCCTAATTGAAGCCATTTCTCTTATCTATCCGGTTATCGACCGCTCCCTGGCGGCACGGTTTCTTGGCGAGGGGCAAATCGCCGCCCTGCGGTACGCCACGTTTCTGATCCATATCCCGACCGGCATATTCGTCGTGGCGTATTCGCACGCATCTTTTCCCTGGCTCACCGACCTATCAGCCAGCCCGAATGGGGAGAGCTTCGGCAACTTCTACCGCCAGAGCATCCGGCTTCTGATTTTTGTAATGGGTCTTATAGCGGCCGGCGTACTCATATTCCCGACCGACATCGTGAGGCTGGCCTTCCAGCGTGGCGCTTTCGATCAGGAATCGCTCCACCTGACCGCAGGCCCGTTGAGATACTACGCTGCTGGAATTGTTTTCTATTCGGTTTATATGTTTCAAATGCGGTTCTACTATGCCAGAAAAGCCTGGCTGCGACTTGGCTTGATCCTGGCCGGGATGCTTCTGATCAAGCTGGTGTGCAGCCTGGGGCTGGTCGACCCGATGGAGCTAAACGGTTTGGCCCTGGCAACAGCTATCGCCTGGCTTTCGGGTTTTGTCGTCATGACATGGGATGTTGGACGATCCACAGGCATACCATTGCGAGATCTGTTTTCCTCGGCGATACTCAAAATACTGCTCAGTCTCTTGGCGGTGATAATCTCCTGGATTGTCATTGCCCGCCTCTGGCCTGCGGAGGCATCAAGCAGCTTTTTTTCACAGCTATTCAGGTTGACCGTGATCGGAACCACGGGTACGACTATCTATGCCGGTCTCGCTTACAGGTTCAGACTTCCGGAATTGCAGCAGGTAATTCAACGTATTCGCTCCCGGCCCCGCAGCAAAACGGGAAAGTGATTAATAGCTTGACCATCATGTGCTTTGGGGTATATTACTCCGCTGTTTTTGAACAGGTGCATACATGAAAAGAACGTTTCAACCGTCGAATCGCAAGAAGCTGAACGACCACGGCTTTCGTAAGAGAATGGCCACCAAGGGCGGCCGTAGGATCCTGGCCCGTCGCAGGTCCAGATACAGAAAACGATTGACGCCTAGTGTTGGCAGGAAGAAATAGACTACCCCGAAACCTGAGCCTGAAAAGTCGGCTTGAGATTTCCCGGCTGTTAAGGCATGGTCAGCGCATATCGGGGAATTATTTTACGCTGGTCTGGCAACCGGCCGACAGGTTCGGCTATGCGATTCTGGTTTCCAGACGTCACGGTTCGGCAGTCCGGCGTAACAGGCTGCGGCGATTGTTTCGGGAGGCGATCCGTTTGTATCGTAACCAGTTGGAAAAACCGAGGGAAATGGCCTTGCTTCCCAAATGGAATGATGAGAAACCGGATTTCGACCTGATAAGAAACGATGTCGCCCGTGTTTTTGAGAAGCTTAACGATGAGTTGTAAGCCCACCTCTATTCTCGCCTACCCGCTCATTTTCATGATCTATCTCTACCGGTACAGCCTTTCCCCGATGATCGGTAACCAGTGTCGCTTCTGGCCGACCTGTTCCCACTATGCCGAAGAATCATTGCGAAAACATGGCGCT
>JAOZPL010000084.1:0-7756 GCA_029932795.1 Candidatus Zixiibacteriota bacterium
GCGGCTTCGATCTGCTCTCGGGTAAAGCCAAGCTGACGAGGCAGGTTGAAATCCCAGGCATCAATCGTCTCCTCGTCCAAACCGAGCTTGCCGGTCAGGAAATCCTCGCCCAGAGTGTACTTGTTGAAGGCGAAAGTGATGTCAAAGACATTCTCCAGGGAGGCTTCGATTTTTTCCAATTCGATGTCGCTGAATCCTTTGGCTTTGAGCGACTCATGATTGATATATGGTGCCCCCCTGAGGGTACCGCGGCCAGTCGCGTGAGTGATAATATCCTCGATTTCCTGGTCTGAATAGCCAAGCCTGGCCAGCGCAATCGGTACTGACTGGTTGATGATCTTGAAGTACCCGCCGCCAGCCAGTTTTTTGAACTTTACCAGCGCGAAATCCGGTTCGATGCCGGTCGTGTCGCAGTCCATGACCAGGCCGATTGTCCCTGTGGGGGCGACGACTGTGGCCTGAGCGTTTCTATAGCCGTACATCTCGCCCAGTTTGAGGGCCTGATCCCATACCAGTCGCGCTGTCTGAACGATCTCTTCGGGCAGAACACCCGGGTTGAGTCCGACCGGCTTTATCGACAATTCCTCATATTCGCTCTTCTCGGCATTGTAGACAGCCCGGCGGTGATTACGGATGACTCTGAGCATATCTTCGCGGTTGCGGTAAAAACCGGGAAACGGTCCCAACTCCTTGGCCATCTCGGCCGAGGTGACATAGGCCTCACCGGTTAGCAACGCCGACAGGACACCGCACCAGGCTTGAGCGCGCGGTGAGTCGTAGGGAATACCGAGGCGCATGAGAACTGTCCCCAGGTTGGCGAATCCGAGGCCCAGCGTCCGGAACTCGTAGCTTTTCTGAGCGATCGCTTTTGAGGGGAAGGAAGCCATCAGGACGGATATCTCCAGAACAATGGTCCAGAGCCGGGTGGCATGGAGATACTCCTCGATATGGAAGTGCCCCTCCTCGTCAAGGAACTTGGCAAGGTTGATCGAGGCCAGATTACAGGCGGTGTCATCGAGGAACATATACTCCGAGCAGGGGTTGGAGGCATTAATACGCCCGTCCCGGGGACAGGTGTGCCACTCGTTGATCGTGGTGTCGAACTGGACACCGGGATCGGCGCAGGCCCAGGCGGAATAGCAGATCTTGTCCCAGAGTTCAGCCGCGGGGATCGTTTTTGAAATAGAGTCGTCGATGCGTCTCCTTAGCGGCCAATCCTCGGAAGCCTCGAGTTTTTCGAAGAACTCGTTGGGTATGCGCACGGAGTTGTTGGAGTTCTGCCCGGACACGGTCAGGTAGGCCTCGCTGTCCCAGTTAGTATTCAGCTCAACGAATTCGATCTCGCTGATCCCGAGCGTGGCCAGTTCCACGACTTTTTTGATATAGGCCGGTGGTACAGCGTATTGTCTGGCGATTTGTAGAGCCTGTTTGAGCTTCTTGTTTTTTTGCGGATCGGTTTCTATTACCGTGTCGCCATTGTTGCCGGCCATGTGAGCCGCGCCAAAGATCTCTTTGAGTTGCTGGCGGATGATTCTGGAGCCGGTCACCAGGGCCGCGACCTTCTGCTCCTCGACCACTTTCCAGTTGATAAACTCCTCGATGTCGGGGTGGTCCAGGTTGAGTGAGATCATCTTGGCGGCACGTCTTGTCGTACCGCCCGATTTGATGGCGCCGGCAGCGCGATCACCGATACGAAGGAATGACATCAGCCCTGACGAATTGCCGCCACCGGAGAGGGGTTCATTAACCCCGCGAATACTGGAGAAGTTGGTGCCGGTTCCGGAACCGTATTTGAACAGTCGGGCCTCGCGGACCCAGAGATCCATTATACCGCCTTCATTGACGAGATCATCGTTGACCGATTGTATGAAGCAGGCGTGCGGCTGCGGGCGTTCATAGGCGTTTTTCGTCTCGGTCAGCGTTCGGGAAGCCGGGTCAATATAGAAATGTCCCTGGGGTTTGCCGGAGATACCATAGGCGTGATGCAGGCCGGTGTTGAACCACTGCGGTGAGTTCGGGGCGGCGAACTGGTTAGCCAGCATGTAGCAGATTTCGTCGTGAAAGTTCCGGGCATCTTCCTCGGTGTCGAAGTAATTGTATTTCTCGCCCCAATATCGCCAGCACCCGGCCATCCGATTGAAAACCTGACGGACGTCTCTTTCACCGCCGGTAACCGGATCGCCATTCTCATCCAGAATCGCCTGGCCATACTCGTCATACTGCGGCACTCCGGCTTTGCGGAAGTACTTCTGGGCTATAACATCGACCGCTACCTGGGACCAGTTTTCCGGGGCTTCGACATCATCCAGCCTGAAAACAGTGGAGCCGTCCGGATTTTTGATTTCCGAGGAGCGCTTTGTGAAATTTGTGCGGGCGTAAGGTGACTCGCCTTGGCGTGTGAAAAGGCGTTGTATTTGCAAGCGGTACCTCCTGTAACGCTTTTCCCGATCGACTGAAAAAGGCGGGAAATCTTCTCTATGTTTTTGCCATCCTGGGCAGAAAAACCTGTTGTTTTTACTGGTCTTTTTTCTTCTCGGGCGGTTCCAAGGGCAGCTTTTGCCCTGCCACCGGTTGGGAGAAGCGGCACAATATATTGTGTTTGAGAAGTTGAAGACCACAAAAAATTGTGCTTTTTTCGAAAAACTTGTATTTTCTTGAGAGGCAACCGCCTAGCTGCAAGACTGACTCAGCAATTAAGCCCACTGATTCACCCCTGGCTGATACGCATGAGAAATCAATATCCGTAACTGGCTATTACAAAGCGTGTTATACGCCACACTTTTTTTCTATCCCGTCTACGGCTGTATGTTAATTTTTCTGTGGAGGCTAAGTGGCTAATTTAGAGGAGCTTGTGGACATATTGACAGGTTATTGACAGATTATGCACAAATGGGTGTTGACAGATACAAACCAGAGAGACAGTCGTTGCCCTGTCTCCAACATTGTGTCATCAGCATCCTAGTCCGTATGGGAGAGCAATATCACTGCACGTCAATGCCAGCCAAGTCGTCTGTCATTTGACTTGACAGCAGGTTTGGCGTAATGCACGTTATTTTGGTCAGCAAGGGCGTTTTTACCAGGAGTTTATAACAATGCGAGTAAGGGTCTGTGCGATTGTAGCAGTCTGCGGTCTGGCTATCGTTGGTGTGTGGCTCTATCTGTCCGGATGTGATGACGATGACCCGATCGGCCCGGTCCCGGCAGAGAGTTATCCTGTCTACTTTACAGATATCAACGATACCACGAGCTTCATTTATACCCCGGCCACCGGCAAGATTGATTCTTTTCACCTTCCATTTGCAGTCCGCGGAATGCAATCCACCGCGAATGGCAGGCAGTTGTACATTACGACCTTAGATTCCACGATGGTATTTGATATAGCCACCGGGGAATTGTCTACTTACCTCTCGGATGGCCCCAGAGCCACTTACTTTTCTCCCGACGGCAAGTTGATGGCTGTTTCGGGCGGCGATCTCACTATTCTCAGAATAGCGGATCAGTCTCTGGTGTACTTCGATACCAGCACGGTCTACGGCGGCATTTTCTCCGCCGACAGCAAGAGCTTCTATGGACTGACACCTGTAGGAGGCGACGGCATCGTGTACAGGGTAAGTTTAGACAGCGGTTTCGCCGTTACACGGAAAGCTTTTATCGGCAGCGTCGAGGAGATCATACCGTCAGCGGATGAAAGCAAGTGGTTCCTCTACAAATGGGTGACAGCATACCATTGGCAGTTTGAGGTTTATGACGTGCTGGCCGATTCCATTATCTTTACCAAGACGTTCTGTCCTGGATACGGTTGGATGGCGCTTACACCTGACAACAAATATCTGTTCTACACGCAACCAGGGCCGCAGTTTGGCGGGGTTGATCCGTGCGAACGGCCGCGCACTATTACAGTGTTCGATGTCAATAACAATGTCATACACAGCGAGATCAAGGTTTCCAGCTTCTATTTCTTTGAAGGCGATTCTATCCCCTTCGATCTTCCCATTGGCGAAGTGTACGTTACCCCCGACGGCGACTGGCTCGTTGGCCTTTCCTGTTGTGGCATCGGGTTGTTCATTGCTCTTGACATAAATCATTTAGAGATTGCCAGACATGAAAACGTCGGCACGTTTCGGCATATGTCGTGTCTGACAGGGCCAGTTGCGCGGTAAGATTTTGGGTGGAAGGAGGGCCGATATTCCTCATGACTTTGTAGAGGTCCCGTTGTTTTGGATGCAACCCAGGCTCTGTCTAATGCGTATGAACGGCTTAGATGCATCACGCAGCATGTGTATCCTACACTCAGGGAAGCAGACAGGAGGAAAGTCTCGGTGCTCAAGCACATTCTTATATCGGCGTCAGTTGCAATCAGTATTTGCCTGGCTTTGAATCTCATCAATAGCTACGGCTCACTGGTGTATGCAACAGAGACCGGTGTGCTGCGGGGTGTCATCACTGATATAGAGACGGGCAAGTCTATCCCGCGGGTGACGGTGCGCGTGGAGGGGACAGCTATCGCGACACTGTCAAATGACAGTGGCCAGTACCGGCTGGTGCTGCCACAGGGGGAGTATCAACTTAAATTCAGCCATATCAGTTATTATTCGGAGAGGGTCAGTCTGGTCGTTGGGGACAGTGCCGTCACGCGGGATGTGAGAATGCGCGTTTCTGCCGTAGATATCGGTTCGATGAGAGTGTACACGCGGGCCTACGATCCTGCTCAGCAGATCATTGTCGAGGCAATTCGCCGCAAGAAGGATATCCTGTCGAAAATCCACGACTACCGTTTTGATGCGTACATGAAGTTCGTGCTGCATGACAACAGCGTCCCGGACTCAAGTGAGATCTTCCTGCTGGCTGAGACGCAAACGACCGCCTACTGGGAGCAGCCGGATAAGCATAAGGAAGTGATCACCGCCCGGAGACAATCGGCGAACATCAAGGCGGAGAATATTATCATGTCGGTCGGTGAGTTACTGAATTTCAATCGCAACCGGATTGAGCTGGGCGATTACCTGATTGTCTCACCGACCGCGAAAGATGCGCTGGATCACTATGATTATTACCTCATTGACACGATCATGGTGGATGGCCGGCGAGTGTATCGGTTGGAGATGGAGCCTAAGAATCAATTGGAGCCACTCTTTGCGGGGTATGTCCAGATTGTTGATTCGACCTATGACGTGGTGGCGGTTGATCTGGGGTTCAGCGAAGGTGTCAGTTTTCCCTTCATAGCCAATCCGCACTATTCGCAGCAATATGCACAATTTGAAGACAAGTATTGGATGCCGGTGGAGATCCGCTTTGGAGGCGATGTTGAGATCGATTTCCCTTTTCCGGGTATTCCCTCGGCGTTTTCCTTTGCCTATGTGGCGTCGCTGTATGGGTTCGAGTTTGAGAGGGGACACGCTGAGGGATTTTTTGACGAGTATCTGATAGAGGTTGCTGAAGACGCCGATGATCTTGACTCGGTCACATGGAATGCCGGGCAGACAATACCGCTGACCCCCGAGGAGGTGCAGGCCTATAAGCGAATTGATTCGCTCGAGAACGTGCCGAAACCGTTCGGGAGGCAACTGCTCCGGGCGGGGCTGGGATTGACCTATCTGCTTACGGTCGGTGAAGAAAGAATCTTTCATTTCAACCGGGTGGAAGGGCCCTATCTCGGATTGGGATGGCAGTTGAAGAAGCTGATACCCCAGGCTGAGTTGACGTTCAGATCCGGTTATGCCTTCGATCGCGAGTACTGGCAGCACCGTTACGGTTTCAGTTATCTGCTGAGTGAAAAGCGGCGATTGCGCCTGGGAATGGAGTATCACAACGAGATAACACGGCGAGAAACGATTGTCTCTGACAGCAGCTACAACCCATCGTTCCTGGCCCTGATGTATAAGATGGATCCCTTTGATTACTATCGCGAAGAGGGGTTCGAGCTTTATGCATCAATCAGGCCGGTCAACCAGACGCGCCTGGCATTTACATATTCCGATCACCATCACTACTCAACATCGGTGAATACCGACTACAGTGTCTTTCGCAGGGATCAGGAACCGCGATCGAATCCGGGCATCGTCGAAGGTGAGTACCGGTCGGTTTCCATCGAGTTCAAGTATGACTCGCGCAAGCGTTTCAAGGACAAGGGCCGGGAACGGATTCTACCCATGTCGCTATATACGAAGTTTGCAGCCGGAATAGAGTATGCCTCGCCGGATTTTATTGATAACGACTTTGATTTTCGCCGGTATTACGCCTCGCTTTTCCGAAGGCAGCGCCTGTTCGGTCTCGGGGTTACTTCGCTTTCGGCCTACTGGGGGTCATCCGACGGAGACTTGCCGCCCCAGAGGTATTTCACTGTTGACCACGGGAATGGTGTTTTCTTTGAGCCTCGTGGTTTTAGCACGCTTGACGAGGACAGTTTTGCAGGCAACCGGGCACTACTGGTACGTGTCAACCATGCCTTCCCTGATCGGCTGTTCGCCCGCACCGGTTTGCCGTTGCTGAGAAATCTGCCGTTCAGCCTGTCGGTTCAGGGCGGGGTGTTCTGGACAGAGTTCCGTAATCATGTCTGGCAGACCGGTGACGACGAGGTCAGGACAGCTCGCACCGCCTATAGCGAGATTGGCTTTGGCCTGGCCAATCTGACACCTTTCTTGTCGCCATTCAATATGGCTGTTTGTCTCAACTGGCAGCTCTCGGCTTATGATACCAGTCGGTTCGGGCTCCAATGGGGAATCAAGCTCTAATCGGGCGGTCTTATAGGGCAAATCGTAACAGTCCCAAGCAGTTGCAGAAGAGACCGGCGGGAAGTGGGTCAGGTTAGCGAACGGGGTTTTGATCGTACGCTGAAGGATGGCTACGGCAGGTTGGCCAATTCTGCCTGTATCTCATTGTATAACATATAGTTAGACAACTCCGAGAAGTCGGTTGTCCGATCTGTCATTTTTTTAAGCAAAAGCGCAGTTTTTTGGCTGTAATCCAGCCTTAAGGCGTCTTTTCTCTTGACATCAGGAGCATGTTGTGCTACTATTATATACGACAAGGTAGGTTTCGCCTCAACCTGAGGCAGTTCAAGCAAATACGCGTCAAGGCGATGCGGCATCCGATTGCGTCCGCGCATCGCGCGGGAGATGAGCCATAGAATTGGACGAACATGAGACATTAGGTAAACCTTTATAGAGTATCACGAGCACATCATGCCATCAATTACATTTCTAAGGTCGATTTCTCAGAACAAAGCATCGAGTATCCGGCCATTGATTATCGGTCTGGCCGTATTTCTCGTTTCAAACTTCGCCGTGTCGGCTTCAGTCGGAGCAGCTACGGTGACTACTGATCGCGATGATTACCCACCGGGTGATTCTGTTGTAATCAACGGCTACGATTTCTGGTCTAATGAAACCGTTACAGTGCAGGTGAAGCACATAGACGGTACCGCGCCGTTGCCTGAACATGCCCCGTGGGATGTTCTGGCGGACGGGTTTGGCGACTTTGAAACGTTCTGGATTATTCCAGATGATGACCTTGGCGAGACGCTGCTGGTCACAGCTGTCGGCCAGAGTTCAGGTCTAATCGCTACGACTACGTTCACGGACTGCAACACAGAGTTGACCCTTGGTACGATTCCAGACACCCTTTGTCCCGGTGATTCCATACAGGTTTGCGCCAACCTTGTTGAGAAGTGCAAGGGTGGGAGTACTGCGCCATTACCCAACAGGATGCTTCTCTTCTTCCTGAGAGACGGAAACTGCGGGGTGAGTACTGGCCAGAA
>JAOZPL010000084.1:7766-8003 GCA_029932795.1 Candidatus Zixiibacteriota bacterium
TGCTGACGATACGGTTTACACTGATGCTAACGGTGATGCATGCGGCAGGCTGGCTATCCCGTCTGTTACGGGCAACTACTCAATCAGGGTCAAGTTTCTCGGGGAACCCAAGCCAAAATGGTATGAACCACCCAACAGCGCCTGTGATCCTACCAAGCGAGTGCGCCTGTCGGCTGCAAACGAATGTGAGACGACAGTGCTTGACTCCGCGGTTTGTGGTGGCCCGCCCGTGGCACT
>JAOZPL010000085.1 GCA_029932795.1 Candidatus Zixiibacteriota bacterium
AGTCTCCGTTTAGGGAGGCTGTCCCATCCTTCTACTCCGCATACATAGGTCGAATTGGCACTCCGGCCTACACACAAGAGTTTCTGATAGAACTGTTAGACCGAATCTGTAAGCTGAGGGATCCTTAATAACTGCAGCGGCGCCTTTCCCCGGTCCTCTCACACCTTCCCCAACACTCCTCTTAGGTAACTCAACCGCTGGCTTTCGTTGATCTGGCCCAGGTCAAGGGTGATGCGGAAGGGGCCGGCAAGGGAGAATTCCATCGGGCGGTCAGTGGCTTTGCGGAAGGACTCAACTTCGTCCCGCGTCAGCTTTCGGTCTTCGACAAACGAGAGGTCAACCACCCCCTGTCGCAGCCTGACTTTTTCAACCTCAAGGCGGGCAGCCTCAATCTTAACAGCGGCAGCATCGAAGAGATTCACCGCTGAGGGTGGCAGGCTGCCGAAACGGTCGATGATCTCATCGCGGGTCTTCTCTACCTGGTCGAGAGTGCGACAGTCGGCCAGGCGGCGATAGATATCAACCTTCTGCTGGCGGTCATTCACGTAGTCGTCCGGCAGGTGGATTTCGATGTCCATCTCAAGCCTGGCTTCCGGCAGGCGCGGCAGCTCTTGCCCTTTCAACTCAGCAACCGCTTCTTCCAGCAACTTGTTGTAAAGATCATAGCCGACTTGTTCGATGAAACCTGACTGCCGTGGGCCGAGAATTGTTCCGGCGCCGCGAATCTCAAGGTCACGCATGGCCAGCGCGAATCCGGTGCCCAGATCGGAGTGAGCTTCCAGCGCCCGCAGCCGCTTGACACCATTGACTGTGAGCAAACGAGTCGGCGGGCTTAACAGATAAGCATAGGCACGACGAGCCGAACGACCAACACGCCCCCGAATCTGGTACAACTCCGCCAACCCGAAACGATCAGCCCGATCAATGATAATTGTGTTGGCTGAGGGGATATCCAGCCCGGACTCAATGATCGCCGTACACAGCAGGACATCATAACGACCGGCCACAAAAGCCACCATAACACCTTCCAGCGACCTCTCGTGCATCTGCCCGTGAGCGACACCGATCTCCACCTGAGGCAGGAGCTTTTTCAAATAGCGATACATGGCGTCAATCGTCTGCACCCGGTTGTGCAGGAAAAAGACCTGACCGCCGCGGTCAATTTCCCGGAGAACGGCAGTCGCTATCACCGCCGGATCAAACTCAACAATCTCCGTGATAATCGGCAGCCGATCCTTAGGCGAGGTCTCAATGATGGACATATCCCGGGCACCCATGAGTGACATCTGCAGTGTGCGTGGAATCGGGGTAGCGGTCATGGCGATCGTATCCACGGTCGCTTTGAGCTGTCGCAGCTTCTCCTTGTGCTTAACGCCAAAGCGGTGCTCCTCATCGATAATCAACAGACCAAGGTCCTTGAAACGCACATCCTTTGACAGCAGCCGATGGGTCCCGATGACGAGGTCGACTTTCCCCTGCGCCAGTTCGTCAATTGTCTGTAACTGCTGCTTGCGTGTACGAAAGCGTGAGAGCATGGCGATATTGACTGGGAATTCGGCCAATCGCCCTGAGAACGTTTGAAAATGCTGCTGGGCAAGAATCGTGGTCGGGACAAGCACCGCCACCTGCTTGCCGCCATCAATAGCCTTGAAGGCCGCTCGAACCGCCACCTCTGTCTTGCCATAACCGACATCACCACAGATCAGTCGATCCATCGGGCGGTCCTGCACCATGTCCAATTTCACGTCGTCAATTGCTTTCTGCTGGTCGGGGGTTTCGTCAAACGGAAACGATGTTTCAAGCTGCTTGAGCCAGACACTGTCCTCATCAAAGGCGTGCCCTTTTCGCGACTTTCTCTCAGCGTAGAGTTTGATCAGGTCTTTCGCCATATCGGCGATGGCCTTTTTGGTTCTCCGTTTCAGCTTCTCCCAACCGGCACCGCCAAGACGGGTCAACTGTGGCGCGGAGTCCTTACCGGAGTACTTGGAAACCCGATTAAACTCTTCGATCGGTACATACAGACGATCATCTTCGGCATACTGAAGCAGCAGGCAGTCACGATTCCGTCCGTCAACCGCAATCGTCTTGAGACCGAGATACCGTGCCACTCCATAATCAGTGTGAACGACATAATCGCTGATATTTAGTGCGGAATAATCAGATATCGCCACCCCTTCTTTGAATTTTTTCTTCCGCACCCATCGGTGATAGCGGCTGAATATTTCGTGGTCTGTTAGAATAGCGAAACCGCCACGTTTGCATACAAAACCACCTTTGAGATTAGCTACCTCAACCGGCACCGGTTGATCCCGGTCGGTTTTCTCGGAGATTAGTTCCGCCAGCCTGACGGCCTGTCCCTCGTTGTCGGTAGCGATAAAATGTGCCATGCCCCGGGCATCGAACTCGCGCAGGGTTTCGGAGAGAAGGTCAAGTCGGGAGCCAAACGACGGATGGGGTTGACAGTCAAAGGTGATGACATCAGACCTCCCGCCACGAAACGGTACCCTGTCAATGACCACACCTCGTTCGAGGCGATTAAAGATAGCATCAACCGGGCGGTAGTATTCTTCCGGCCGCGGCAGGCGGCTCAGTCGGTTTTCCAGCCGTTCGTATAGCGCTCCCGCTTCTGCGACAATCGAGTCAGCTTCGGCTTTCAGAGACCCTTTCCCCTGCAAGTAGAAGATACCATCATTGCCGATATAATCAGGAAGCGTACCCTGCCTGAGGTCAAAGAGAATCGCAAGCCATTCAAGGCCGGGCAGCTCGGGATCGTTCAGGTAACGCAATCGGATGAAGTCGGCATCGTCCTCCGGTATTCGGCTCAGGTACGCTTCCAACGTCTCCTGTGTGATCGGCACCTCTCGCTTTGGCAGCACCTGCACCCGCTCAAGACGGCTGATTGTCCTCTGCGTGGCGACATCGAACTGCCGTATAGTGTCAACCTCATCGCCGAAAAACTCCACCCGCACCGGCGCCTCCGAACCGGGCGTGAAAAAGTCAATCAGACCTCCCCGTCTGGCGAAGTCACCGACCTCTTCAACCAGCGGCACGCGACGAAAACCCAGGTTTACGAGCCGCATAACCAGATCATCCAGGTCAGCTTCCATCCCGGGATGGAGGTTGATCCGGCCGGCCAGAAGGTCATCCACCGACAGCGTCGGTTCAATCAGCGCCCGCACCGGGCAGACAACTATAGAAAGGGAACGATCCAGCAGACCGGCCAGAGACGAAATCCGCTGCCCCATGATTTCACCTTGAGGAGCCCGAAAATCATAAGGGAGAATCTGACGGGCAGGATAGTGGCCAACATTCTGAGACCCCAGAAGAAATAAAAGGTCCTCGTAGATTTCCTGAGCCTCGCCATCCCGCTCGGTAACGACAAGAATTGGTCGCTCCGTTTCTTCTACAAGAGCTGCCAGCAGTATTGCCTCCGAGGAGCCGGATAACCCCGTGACCACCAGACTGGTCTTTTCTCTAAAAGATGCAACCAGTTCTGTAAACGGCTGATACTCTTTCCAACGCTGCCTGATATGGGTAAGGCGACCGGACGAAGCTGCGGTTTCAATGCTCATTTGCAGGGCCTGTCCTGCTTAAAAGTGGAAACACGAAAGCCCCGGCACATCATTGACCGGGGTATATGCGTTTTCAACTGCCGAAACAATATAAGCAAATGTTCGGCAGATTCCAGTAATAATCCATGACAGCATACGGACAGGAGATTTAATTTGTAAATACAGTAAAACCCGAGGAGACATATATGATCGACTCTGAAGAGAGAGCCCGCGACTTATCAAATAAACCGATTCCCGTCCTATACCTCAAACGAGAGGGCCCATAAAACAGGGTCAGAACATATCAGCCATCAAATCGCCACCGACTTCGATCTGATCATACTGCAGTTCTCTGAACTCATACAAAACGACGATTGTGATGCGTCGGTTCCGCGCATCGGTCGGATCATCCTCTATCATCGGGAACTGATCTGCAAAACCCCTGACTTCACGCACCTGGTTTTTCCGGAGACCGGAGACCTCCATCAGTTGCCGGGCAGCGTTGGCACGATCGGTGGACAGTTCCCAATTGGAGTAATCCCCTTGCCCCGTATAGGCGGCATCGGTATGACCTTCAATAATCAAACGGTTGTCCAACCTGCCCAGTTCCTTGGCAATTGTTATCAGGATAACTGCGCTCTTCTGCAGTAGTTTGGTTGAGCCGGGTTCAAAGAAGGCGGGTGAATTCTCCGATTCATTGAGAATGATTCTCAGGCCTTCGGAAGTCATCTGAACCTTGATATTCTGGTGCAGCCGACCGAACACTTCCTGTTCGGACAGTTGCTCCAGTATCTTCCGGCCAGCCAGGCTCAACTGCGATTGCTCGTCAGCCGTCGGTACGGCGTCCTTCTCTACCGGGGGTGTTATCATTGAGAGATTGTCACTTTCGGCTTTGATGACGGACGTGGAACCATCAAGCATGCCTGAGTGCCCCTCCTTCATGAACTTGCCCGGGTCACGGAAATATCCGGCGACCGATTCTTTGATTTCATCGCTCTGGCCAACCGCCCACATCACCAGGAAGAAAGCCATCATGGCTGTCATGAAGTCCGCAAACGCAACCTTCCAGGCACCGCCATGATGGCCACCATGACCTCGCTTTTTTCGCTTGACTATGATCGGTTGTCCGTTTTGCTCCTCGGCCACGGGTTATTTCCTTTTGACTTCGTTACACGCTTTTTCCAGCTCCAGAAAACCGGGCCGCACTTCGGCACAGAGACTACGCCGGGCAAACTCCACGGCAATCACGCCGGCCACACCTTTGTGAAAAGACAGAAGAGCATGCTTCATGCACGAGAGATACTGTTTCATGTCGTTGGTTCGGACTTTCAGGCTGTTGGCAAGAGGGCCGACAAAACCATAACAGCCGAGAACCCCGAGGAAGGTTCCAACCAGAGCGGCGGCAATATGATGTCCTATCTCTTCAGGGGGGCCGTCGATATGGGCCATCGTGATAACGACCCCAAGCACAGCGGCGACAATCCCCAGGCCGGGCAGACTCTCGGCTACCGTGTTTAACGCCTGCGATGGCTGAAGTTCTTCTTCATGCAGCACTTCTATATCCTCGTCCATGAGATCCTCGAGATCATGGGGCTGAACGGCGCCTGAGATGACGACGCGCATGGTGTCGGAAAAGAATGAGACAGCGTGATGGTTCTTCAAAAACACGGGATAGCGTTTGAATATCTCGCTTTCTTCAGGGTGTTCGATATGATTCTCAAGCCCCACCAGGCCGTCACGCCGGGCGACATTGAATATCTCGTACATCATGACCAGCACGCCGAGATAATCTTCCTTCTTGATGCCACCACCAAGGACTCCTTTTACCTGACTAATTATTCCCTTAATCACCCCCAATGGACTGGCAATGACCAGTGATCCCAGGGCCGCACCGGCTATGACCAGCAGCTCCGATGGCTGGCTTAGCGCCAGCACCTGACCGCCAGCCATGATGAACCCCCCCAAAACCGATCCAAGAACAATGATTGCACCGATGAATACAAACATAGCCTTACCAAGTTGATCCGAGCCGAGACAAACAGCCTGTACATTCAAGATATCAGTATAGTTTTCGGTATTTAGGCCGAAATCTGTAGCGTGGAACCCAAGTGGCGGTAAACACGCCCTCTGTCGCAGGAGATGGCACAAAAGGGCTTGCCCAGCTACGTAATAACAAGTACCTTCACCTCAATTATCGGCCAAAACGATCATTGGCCAGAGCATTTGAAAGTGTACTTAACATATTCAACAACGGTTAACCTATGCGTTTCCTAACCAACAGACGGATGTTCGTCCTCCTCGCCGTGATGGGCGTATATGCCGGATACAGTCTTGCCTTTGCATCCGGTGGGGGGGGAAATGCCGACAGCGGGGCCGGCCATGGCGGTCCCGTTCTTGAAGTTCTCCTGGAGCTTATTGTCATCCTGCTGGCAGCCAAACTCGGCGGCGACCTGCTGGAACGATTCAAGCAGCCAGCCGTACTCGGCGAGCTAATCATGGGCATCGTCATCGGGAACCTGCACCTGCTGGGCTTCGACCTGTTCGAACCATTCAAAGTGAACGTGCCCCTTGAGATCCTGGCCGAAATAGGAGTAATAATCCTGCTTTTTGAGGTCGGGCTGGAATCGACCGTCAAGGAGATGATGAAGGTCGGGCTGGCCTCTTTCATGGTAGCGGTGTTTGGCGTCATAGCACCATTTTTCCTCGGCTGGGGGGTTGGCATCCTCTTTCTTCCGGAGGAGTCAACTCTGGTGCATGTCTTCATAGGCGCCGCCCTGACCGCGACCTCGGTGGGCATCACCGCGCGAGTCCTGCAGGATATCGGCAAGATCAACACCAGGGAGGCAAAGATTATCCTGGGGGCAGCGGTAATCGACGACATTCTCGGCCTGGTGATTCTGGCGGTAGTGGCCGGTATCATTACTGCGGCGGCATCCGGCAGCGGCGACGGGATCAGTTCGGCCCAAGTCCTCTGGATCATTGCCAAGGCGGTGCTGTTCATCGTCGGTGCAATCGTAATCGGCTCAATTATCCTGCCTGCTTATTTCAAGTTTGGATTTGTATTACGGGGTAAAGGAGTTTTTCTCTCCTTCTGCCTTCTGGTCTGTTTCCTGCTTGCATTCCTTGCCGGCAAAGTTGGTTTGGCTCCGATAGTAGGCGCCTTTGCCGCCGGCTTGATTCTGGAGGAAGTTCAGTACAAAGACTTCAGGGATCGCGGAGAACACCAGGTTGAAGAACTGATCGCACCCATTGCCATCTTTCTTGTTCCCATCTTCTTTGTCCGTATGGGAATGATGGTAGACCTGGTTACGTTCACCCATGTGCAGATTCTCGGGTTTGCAGCCGTGATGACAGTCGCAGCCATCATTGGCAAACAGGCCTGCTCTTTGGCAATTTTTGATCGGACTATCAACCGCTTCGCCATCGGCCTGGGAATGATCCCACGCGGTGAGGTAGGTCTCATCTTCGCCGGTATCGGTGCCAAACTTGTGCTGGATGGGCATCCTGTCGTTTCAAGTAGTACATATTCAGCGGTGGTTATCATGGTCATTGTCACTACGCTCGTAACACCACCAGCCCTCAAAGTCTCGTTGCTACGGGGAGAAAAGAAAAAAAACAACGAAAAGTGAAACAACGCCGGTCATCATGGCCGGCTTTTTTCTATGCCGCTCAAAAAACTCACCACCGATATGCTCGGTTTCAGGCTGGCCGAGGAAAAAGGGATAGAGCCGGGTTGGTTTGTCCCACACATATACGACATCATCCGATACAACCCGGAGGGATGTTTCGCCTTTGACAGTAACAATCAGGTGATTGGCATGATCACCAGCACCCCTTACAATAAGACCGGGTGGCTGGGATGGCTGTACGTAGCCGAAAAGGAGCGCCAGAGGGGGCTTGGTGAAGAGCTGATGCGCGCCGGCATAGAGCATCTGCAGGCGCGCGGGATTGAATCGATTCTTCTGGAAGCAGTAGTTAAGGCATCCTCGCTCTACGAAAGACTGGGGTTCAGAGAACAGTTCACCACTCAGCACTACCAGCTAAACAGATTTGACTTCACCGGAACGGTAGATCAAGAGATTATTGTTCATGCTATCGAGGATTATTCCATCGAGCGGATCGGTGAATTCGATCGCCGGTTTTTCTACGA
Source organism: Candidatus Zixiibacteriota bacterium (assembly GCA_029932795.1). GTDB lineage: Bacteria > Zixibacteria > MSB-5A5 > GN15 > FEB-12 > JAOZPL01. Next base: position 7,702 of record JAOZPL010000085.1, read on the forward strand.
AGACCGTCGTCGCCTGTTTGAGATTGTCAGCGACAATAGCAGTTTTAAGGGCTACGTAGCGGAAATCGAAGACAAAACAGCCGGAATCCTGTTCCTGACGAGATCCAGCGAGAATCGGCAGGTCAGTCCGATGGTGGTCGATGTTGAAACCGGTAGAGGGACTGAAATCATGTCAGCCCTGTTCAATGTAGCTTTTGCCGGATCAGACCTGCCGCTTTATTTCCGGTGTCCGCTTGTAACTGTAGACAGGTCGTTACTGCTTGAGAAACTGT
>JAOZPL010000086.1:0-3757 GCA_029932795.1 Candidatus Zixiibacteriota bacterium
ATCTGACTCCATCCCGTGGGAATCATCGCACTGGCTCTACGTCCCGACAGGGCTTACGGAATAAATACCGACCGTCTCCCGCCACCCCGAAACAGGAATGGCCGGTACGAACACATCATGAAACTGTCGGGACATCCATGCCTGATCATGGAGTACCACGACAGAAAATAATATTCATAGCTAGTACCCCCAGGGGTAACGACTCCTGTCCACGCAATGGCTGCCTGAAGGCGAAGACGAAAGGTCCACTGTGATGTCCAGCTCCGGATCCTCCTCTGCCCGGTAAGGTTCGATAACAAGTATCCTGTATTCTCCGGGCGGTAGACCTCCGATCTCATAGTCCACATCAAAAAGACAAAGGCAGTCGCAACCACCTTCGAATAGGGAGTCCAACTCCTCTATCACTATTGTGTTGCCTTCGAATCTGATATCAGCCACGATTACCGGGCAGCAATTGAAACCGGCGTTCACGTGCCTGATGGACAGAACACTTCCCCCGTCGTACTCATACTCTATGCAATCCTGATCCGGTGGCGTACTGTCCGGAGCCGCAGCGCGTTGAAAATCCTTACACCCAGTGTGGTCAATTATGCTCCCTGTCGGTCCTGCCACCGGTGTCTGACACTCCGGCAGAGGTGCGAAGCTGACGAACAAGTACATGATTAACTCGGTCAGATCGCTGATATCTACGATACCTTCCGGGTCGCCGTCACAGTTCGCCTCCGCCGGGCAGCATACAGGCTCGAAAGAAATGAACAGGTAGTCGATCATGCGGGTAAGGTCATCGATGTTAACAAGCTCCCCGGGATCGCAATCGACATTACCCGTTGTATCAACACAGCAGCAGGCATCACCGGTCCCGTCATTATCGCTGTCGGCCTGGTCGGGGTTATAAACATCGGGACAGTTATCCTCGGCACAGGTATTGACCGGGAAACCGGGATCGCCGTAGCCATCGTCGTCAGTATCGGTGCACTCATCGCAGGCATCACCGATCCCATCGCCGTCGAAGTCCTCCTGGCCGGGATTCCAGACCGTTGGGCAATTGTCATCCGGGCAGGTATTCAGAGGGTGGCCCGGGTCACCGTATCCGTCACCGTCGGTATCAACACAGAAGGTCAGCTTGACCAGTGTAGGGTCACCGATCAAAGTCATCCCGTAATACCAGCAGACCTGCCAGCTTGCAAACCCACCTGCCCCCTGTTCAGCGAACCAGTGCCGGAATGCTTCCCCTATTGTCTCTCCCTGTCCGAAAGGACCATAGAAATCATCAAACTCCAGCATGGATCCGGTCTTGGTGCTGCCCAGAGCCGCCAGCCCGTAATCCTGGCGAAAGACATACCACCCCGCCATGTAATCCACCGAGACATACCGCGCATTCGAGCAGGCAAAGAGATTGTAAAAATGGGCCAGTGGATTGATAGCCTTCACCTCCGAATTGTAGGTATAGCTCCATTGATCACTGGGGTTCTTGAAACAGTTAACATAGGGAGAGGAGTGAGCGCATAACTGAATAAACTCGTAATTCTGCGGAAGTCTGCCTTCATAATCGGAGGCCCAGGTTGTATAGTCGTCATTAACAAACGTGCGCTGACTGTAGACCAGCCCCACATCCTGGTCCCAGTCTGAATGGTGGGACCAGTCATCGTCAATGTAAACCAGGGCGCGATCATTCAGGGCAAACGATCCGATTCTGTAAAGGTGATTCTTGGTGAAATAGTTCTCAAGCAGGGTGACTTCGTTCGCCCCCCCCATGCCGAGCGTTGAGGCCGTCAGGCGACCGAGCCATATCTCCGGCACGACATTGCCGCTGTGCATGTCGTACATCCCATCGAAGTCCATGTCATTGAAGACACCGTCCATATCCATATAAAAAAGATCACAGGGAAACTCTTCATGATCCGGCCCGTCCCAACATTCAGTTTCAAACCAGGCAATCGGAAGATCACCGATAAACACACACCCCACCAGGCCCAGAGCATACCTTCCCTGAAGAAAGGCACGCAAGTCCTCGGGTGTGCCGCCTGAGGTAGTGTGAACCTCGACATCATATCCCTCTCCGGTCAGGTCCAGTACGTACTGGTCTATGTAAGATTGTATCTGGCTGTAGAGAGTCGTATTCACCACGACACAGAACTTGATTCCGTCGCCGGTACCTCTCAGTCTCGGGCTCTCCTTGGCCAGCGTTATCTCAAACGGGCCTGCCGGTCCGACCTGCGCCTTCCACTCGCTGTACCTGATGGGCACCCGCCCTTCCGGGTCAACCCACCGGGTCACAGTTACCCCGGCCGAATGCGTATCTTGAATCGTATCCCCTGTTGGGGTCTGTTTCTGATCTGTTGATTTACCTCCAGCCGTTTGGCACAACACAGTGTCCGCCGGCACATAGGCCAGCAGACAGCAGGCCGCCAGAATGAGAGCACCGTAGCCAAACAGCTTTGATGAATTCCTGATGGATGTCATTTGCCACCTCGGATTGTATGAGTGTCATCTCTTTCTGTCACAATAATATAAAGATCGGTCAGGATGGAATCGCCAGCGTTGGAAATCATTCTACAGGTTTCCCTAAAAGGGTCAGAGTTTGATATCCTGTCATGCAGAAGGTAATTTTGGCTTTCTTTTATAATATACTGATCGGGTTCCTCGTTGTCAAGAAACGAAATCAGCCATATTCAAACAAAAGCCGGGCCAGCTGCCACCCGAACGTATCAGATCAGGACTGCTCTACCCGTCACTGACAAGGTGCCGGTGGTGTGAAGGTGATAAACAGGTAGTCAATCAACGCATTCAGATCAGCAATATCGACAAGACCCTCGCCGTCACCATCGACGTTCGCCTCCGCCATGCAGGTCGGCGGAGTGTTGGGGGGAATGAACAGGTAGCTGATCAGGAACGTCACGTCGCCGATGTCGATAACATCATCCGGGTCACCGTCGATATTGCCTGTCAGACCAATACAGTATCCCCCTTTGGTCAGGCCCTTGATACAGAAGTTGGCGGTGTTCTCATAATCGTAAAGGTCCAGCCACTCCGAATTGCTGCGGTAATAGCTCTGGCCGGGTTCGGCTGCTGATTCCACCAGCGTTTCATACCAGCTCGTGCCCAACAGAACCGGAACCTCTGAGGTTCGGTCGAAAGCCTGACCCCCGTTCGAGAGTTCAAGATATATGCAGAAATCGTCACCAGCGACAAGTTCAAGAGGTGTTTCAAGATCAATCGTGTGGAACCCCTTGTGCTCGATAGTGCCCGACCTGGCGGCCAGTTCGTCCAGCAGTTCATCATCTTCAAAGCGATCAAAAATCCTTACGGTATAGTTCACATTGTCGGTTGCAGTGAAGAAACTCACAGCCTGGAGCAGCTCGTTTCCTACGGCTGTGAACTTGTTGAAAGCAGCAGTACAGTCCGTTTTGGTATCGCGCCAGCCATGATAATCGTGGTAGTAGATCCTGTCATAGGTCATCCGTTCGATACTCTGGAATGAGACAGCCCCCATCTCGGGATGCTGGCAGCAATGCTTGTCATAGTATGATATCCAGAAGTAGCCGTCGTAGCCCCAACCGGTTCCCCAACTGTTCTTGCAGAGCCATGCCCCGGGCAGCGGCGCCTGCGTGCTCTTGCTGTCATCCCAGCCCACGATAGCAACCGCGTGATTGGGATCCAGGGGATCGCTCGGTGGCTGGTAATGGATGTAATTGGACATGAATGAATAATCATAACACATACAGGTGCCGATAACGCCCTGGCTCATGATTTTGTG
>JAOZPL010000086.1:3767-7948 GCA_029932795.1 Candidatus Zixiibacteriota bacterium
TCAACGGCTACCAGCAGGGATGGTGATTTTGTTCTTGATGGTGTCGATCCGGCCCAGTTCCGAGCCAGCTACGTACCACTCAACGTCACGGGGATAGTAATAGTGATAGGTGGATCGGTATCTATCCGGTGGCGTGTTGAAAGACTGCCCGTCTATATCCCGCACCGCACCTTCACCACGGGAAAGATACGCGGAAGTCATCATATAGTCACCTCCCTGATGCACCACCAGGCCACCGCCGGTCGGAGGGTCCGTATCATCGTTGTTGTACTGATTGAACCCGTTCCACCAGTCGAGGTGGTATTCCGCCAGGTTGGGCTCGCCGCTCTCCCCGGCTGACGCCCAGTTGCCGGTCATAAGGAGGTTGCCTTCCATTGCGGCCATCGCCCCGTGAGTCCAGCAGGTTCCCCCTTGCTGATTCCTGATCGAGGTTACGTAGTTGACCCCGCCAACATCCCTCAGATCAAAACTGCTGGGTGGGTCCGCCAGGGATGTCCAAAATGGCGAACATACAACCATTATTACCAAAAAAGTCAAAACAGGCCATGACAGGCTTCTCATGTATCCTCCGGCATTGTCAGTCAATCTCCTGCAACAAGGCATGCACCGGTTACACCATAACTCATCCACGTGCTACCTTGAGCCTGATTACTATCATCAACACAATATGCGATATATTCACTGTCTACCAAAAACACACGAATGTCCAATTTTTTCTTCTCCCTGCTACTGACACGGTGCCGGCGGCGTGAGGCTGATGAACAAGTAATCAATCAATGCTGTCAGGTCACTCATATCGACGATACCGTCCGGGTCACCGTCAATGTTCGCCTCCTCCATGCAGTCCGGAGGCGTGTAGGTGATAAACAGGTAATCGATCAACGCCGTCACATCACCAATATCAGCAATGTCGTCAGGATCACCATCCACGGTGCCCGTCAGGCCTATACAGCAACTACCGCCTACTCCCAACGCACCCATATCTTCGCCATCCAGTCCTGTACCGATACAGGGTGAGCTCGAATTCAGCGAATAATCAAAACCGACAGGATCACAGAACAGCGGCTCAGCATCAATATTGCCCTCACCTTCCCAGCCATTCTGGACATCACAATAAGTAACCAGCGGAGACGGCGCCGTTCCGACAGAAACCTCCGACGGGGAATTATCCCACAGGATCGTATTCGTAATTATCGGTTCGGATTCGACACAATAGATACCGCCGCCGTACCTGGCAGAGTTTTCAGTAATCGTATTCTGGCTAATCGTGGGACTGCAACGAACACAGGATATGGCCCCGCCGAAACCGCCCCACTCCTGTGAGGCCGTATTGTGGCTGATAGTGTTGTAAATGATCGTTGCCGTGCAATTGTCCCAACAGCGAATCCCGCCACCATCATAGGCTGAGTTTCCACTTATGATATTGTGGCTTATCAGGGCGCTTGAGTTTTCACAGTAGATCCCGCCGCTGGAGCCATTGCGTATCGTGAATCCGATAATGGCTGCCGGGTTATAGTCCCCACTCCCGAACGTCACGACGCTCCCGGCATTATTCCCGTCAATAATAGTTGACGAAATATGCGCGGTTTCACCTGTTGTCAGAAACCGGGAGGCCAGAACAACATTGCGCCCGTTGAAGCTCAGGTTTTCAACATAAACACCCTCTTCGACAATAACAGTATCACCGTGAAATGAGATGTCAATAGCATGTTGTATTGTCCTGAAGGGATTTCCGGAAGAACCATCACCTGTGGTATCACTACCCGTTGTGGAAACATAGGATGTTTTTCCAATCGCACAGTCCGGGTGGTCCGGATAAAAAAGCCCAATATCAGAACGACTGCTGTCGGGATCCAGTATGGCCGGGTCTCCTGCGTCGATGCACGGAGACTGCGAACAGATGTTGAAATTACCCGCGAGAGCATCCACGAAGAGAGGATCACAATCGAGATTCCCCTGGCCTCCCCAGCCACCGTGAATGTCACAGTAGGTGATAGCCGGGAATGACATACCGCTGGCAGAAACCTCCGGCAGGAAATTCCCCCAGATGATGGTGTTCGTTATACTCGGACTGGAATTGGCACAGTAGATGCCGCCAGTGTTTCCGGTGATGCCTTCGTCAGCCAGCATATCCAATCCGACACCATAAACTCCAATCAGGTTTCTGGTGATAGCATTATTGTTTATGGTCGCATGGGAGTTATTATCGCAGTAAATCCCACCACCGTATCGGGCCGCATTCTCACTTATTATATTGCTGCTGATCGTGGGGCTGGAATTGTCGCAGTGAATCCCGCCGCCCGTCCCGCCGCCGCCAAAGGCGGCTACGTTCCCTTTGACTCTGTTGCCGGTGATTACCGGATCAGAGTTTTCGCAGTACACTCCACCGCCCTTATAAGCGGCCCGGTTCCCGGTAATCGTATTATCGCTGATGGTGGAGGCGGACGTATGACAATAGACGCCACCGCCGTAGTCGGCTTCGTTACTGCTGATGGTATTATTGGCAATCCTGGGAGTGGAAATCCTGCAATAGATACCGCCACCATATTCAGCAAAACCGTTCCGTATAGTAAACCCAACAACAGCGGTGCTGCTGCTCTCGCCACTCTCAAACGTAACAACACTTCCAGTACCGTTGCCGTCGATGACGGTTGATGAGATGTGCGATGTATCACCGGTTATCAAAAACTGCGAGGCCACGATGATGTCACGCCAGTTGAAGTTGATGTTCTCAACGTAGATCCCGTCCCCGACAATGACGGTATCGCTATGGAAAGAAGTATCAATTGCGCGCTGTATCGTTCTGAACGGATTACCCGGCGATCCGTCGCCGGTTGTATCATCCCCTGAGATAGAGACATACCAGATATTCCCGAATTCACAGTTCGGGTGCTCCGGATAAAAAAGCCCGATATCGGAACAAGTACTGTCGGGATCCTGCACAGCGGGGTCGCCGGCATCAATGCAGGGGGACTGAGAACATACATTGTAATTGCCATGAGCGGGATCTATTAACAGAGGGTTGTCATCGATATTCCCGACTCCTGACCAGCCGCCGCGTACATCACAATATGTAATGCCCGGCGATGACTCACCATCGTAAGAAATCTCCGTCGGGAAGGAACCCCAGAAGATGCTGTTCGTTATTATGGGGCTGGATTCGCTGCAATAAATCCCGCCGCCGTCATTTGCTGAATTTGCAAGGATAGTGTTGTTGGTAACAAAAGGATCTGCATCCTGACAGAGAATCCCCCCGCCGAGGTAACTGACCACGTTTCTGCTGACGGCATTGTTGGCGATGTTCGGACTGCAATCAACGCAATAAATACCACCACCACCCATAGCCTCATTCTCACTGACTACGTTACCGGTGATAGCGGGGTTGGAGCTATCGCAATAAATCCCCCCGCCCCAGTGACTGGCCCGGTTTCCGGTAATTGTGTTTCCATTCAGGGTTGGATCTGAAGCCTGGCAACAAATGCCGGCGCCATTCGTCGCTTCATTTCCACCTATAATGTTGTCCCTGATGACAGGTTCGGAGTTCTCACAGTAGACCCCACCGCCATACTCGGCATTCCCATTCTGTATAGTTAATCCCACCAGCGCTGCCGTGCTGTCCTCGCCGTTTTCGATCGTCACGACCGAACCTGAGGAGCCACCGTCAATGACTGTCGAAGTGATGTGTAAAGTATCGTCGGTGATCAGATACCGCGAGGACACAATAATGTTATGCCAGTCGAAGTTTATATTCTCCAGGTAGGTTCCGTCTTCGACAATGATCGTGTCAGTGCAGAAAGAGACATTGATAGCATGTTGCACTGTCCCAAACGGGTTTCCGACCGAACCATCTCCAGTGGTATCGTTACCGGTCGTGGCAACATACAGTATCTTGCCAACCACACATTCCGGGTGGTCCGGATAGAACAACCCGATATCACTGCGGGTGCTGTCAGGATCCAGTACCACCGGATCTCCGGCGTCGATGCACGGAGACTGAGAGCAGACGTTAAGATTACCGCTGACGGGATTTGCAAACAAAGGGTCAGAGTCGATATTCCCGTCCCCTGCCCAGCCGCCGCGGATATCACAGTAGGTGATGATCGGTGATGACCCGGAGGCGATACCAATCTCAGGCTGTGAATTCGACCAGACGATGGTATTTGTCACTGTCGGGTTGGCAC
>JAOZPL010000087.1:0-3413 GCA_029932795.1 Candidatus Zixiibacteriota bacterium
TTACGACGCTATGACCGTATATATTAAGGTCACTGTTGATGACAACGGCATTACCGGGAACTCCGAGATTTCTCTGCAGCTATCGGCCAGCACGACTATGCATGCAATCTTTCTGGCTTCGGATTCACTTCAGCTCTCGGTCTCACAGACCGGCGGCATTGAGAGTGGGCTGCTGCATGCCACCGGGTATGACATCAACGGCAATTCTGTTCCCGAAGGCTTGCTGATCAGTTTCGTTATTCTTGATGGTCCCGGAGGAGGCGAAAAACTCGCGGATGTTGGCTACGGGCCATATTCGGCATACACCAACAGCCAGGGGATGGCTACAGCACCAATTCACTCCGGAACCGTCTCCGGGACCATCCGCATTAGGGCATACTTTGATACTATTCTGTCAAATGCGGCACAGGTCCTGGTTTCAGCCGGGCCGCCGACTTACATAGTTGTCGGTGCCAAGGAGTGCAATGTCGATTTCTGGGATGATGTCGCCTTTGAAAATGAAATCACAGCAGTCGTCTCCGATATTTATCTGAACCCGGTCAATGATAACACTTCGGTCTATTTCTCCACTGATGAAGGAACGATGAAGTCGCATGAGGAGAGAACGAAAGACCTCAATGGTATCGCCACCACAGTCTGGTACTCCGGGAATAACGTGGATACCGCCGACGGTGTTGTGGCGGTTATGGCGGAAACAGCTGGTGGTACTGTTGCTGATACGGCTTACTTTTTTAACACCCACTTCCCGGCGGTACTCAGTGTCAGCGGATGGCAGACCCATCTGCTGGCTGACGGTGAGGCGAATTTCTATGTCTGGGTGAGCGCTGTTGATCTCAATGGCAACCCGGTTATCGGCGGAACGGAGTTCAGGGCTGAGGCTCAGTATCTCGGTGTCACCGGAGGTAGCTTCGAGGACGGTTGTTACAGTGCCTCGGCAAGAGTGAAAGTATCTTCCAAGACTCTCAGGGTTGATGCTTCGGTTACAGGTGCCAACGACGACGGTGTTGGAGCTGTCGACTGGGTGACCTACTGGCACGAGGCCGGTGCCTCTGTCTCGCAGGCATGCTCATTACTGACAGGTAACGCCTACAGCGGTCAATCGACAATAAATGCCCAGAGCAGTGCCTCTCCGAGCGAGGTGGTTCATATCACTGTGATAATCAAAGATCGCTACGGCAACCCGTTAGCCGATCACACGCTCAATATGGTTGCCTCTGCCGGGACGGTCAACGGCGCCACTCAGGAGACTGACGCTTACGGCGAAGCGGTTGGTTTCACCTGGTCCTCCGGGGCGCTTGGTGATGCCACATTAACAGTAACAGACACTGACCCGCGTGGAGGCATAATCCTGACCCACAAGATCACTGTTGAATAGTTTTATACCTTAGAGAAGCGCCCAGGTAGCGCCGGAGAGGCTGTGCTCAGTCTCTCCGGCGTTTTTTGTGTCAGGGTGAGGGCTGTTTTCCTGTTTTCAAAATACCGCTTCTAGCTTACCTTTACAGTATTATGGAGGCGTTACGATTACAGGTATCCGTTGAAAGTTCTGTCCCGGCTGTGTTCGAACAGATCGCGAAAGCTCATTCTGAGTGTGTCGCCCTCAAGGCTGACGGGGGGTTGGGGCGGTCTTATACCTATGGCGAGGTGTTACAGATGGTCCGCTCGCTGGCTGCTGGACTCTGCCAGGGTACTTACAGGGACAATGCGGAGGTTGGCCTGCTCTCCGAGAACAGGCCGGAGTGGCCGATAGCCTACCTTGGCATTCTTGCGGCGGGCAAAACCGTGGTACCGATCGATGCCACCCTCAAAGCGAGGGAGATCGCATACATTCTGGAGCATTCCGGAGTAAAACTCCTTTTTACATCAGGAAGATTTGACAGGATTCTGAAAGAGATTGGAGGCCTTGTCTCAGTGTTCTGCTTCGATGGCAAGTCCGGTTACGGCTGGTCTTCCTTGTTCCGGCAGGACGGTTCCCAGACACCTCCAGACTATCAGAAAACTGCTGTATTAATATACACTTCAGGGACGACCGGCACTCCCAAGGCAGTTGAACTGACCCATCGTAATCTCGTGAGCAATGTCACGGGTGCCGAAGAAGCTCTCGGATTCGATCAGAATGACGTATTCCTGTCCGTTCTGCCTTTGCACCATACGTTCGAGACTACCTGTGGTTTCCTGACACCCCTCCTCAATGGTGCTTCCGTCGTCTATGCCCGCTCCTTGAAATCCAGGGAGATTCTTGAGGATATTCGGAGCAGCCGGAGTACCTGCATGTGCGGTGTGCCGCTGCTTTACGAGAAGATGTATCAGTCCATCAATCGGCGTATTCAGGCCGCTTCGGTCACGCGGAGAGTTGTGTTCAAGTTTCTCTTCGGGCTTTCCTTTGTCGGCTGGAGGCTTGGTGCCAGATGGGGCAGATGGCTGTTCAAAGGACTGAGAGAAAAGGCAGGCCTGGGCAGCATGAGGATGTTTGTTTCCGGCAGCGCGGCCCTGCCGCCCAAGATTGCCCGCTTTTTCAATCTTATCGGTTTTGATTTCCTTGAGGGTTATGGCATGACCGAATGCTCACCGGTCATATCAGTCAACTGTCCGGACAGTGTCAGATTCGGCTCGGTTGGCCCTCCTTTACCCGGCGTAGAAGTGCGGATTCACGACCCTGACGGCAGGGGAATCGGGGAGATCATCGTCAAGGGGGAGAATATCACACCGGGTTATCGTGGCAACAGCGAGATGACGGCTGATCTGATCCGGGATGGCTGGCTGTATACCGGCGATCTCGGTCGCTTGAAAGACGGCCAACTCTGGATTACAGGTCGGGCCAAGAACGTGATCGTCTCGGCGGCAGGAAAGAATATCTACCCGGAAGAACTGGAAGAGAAGCTGATCGAGTCGAAGTATATTCTCGAAGCGGTGGTCTTTGGCCGCAAAAAACAAGGTCGGCAGGGGGAAGAGGTCAGGGCGCTGGTTGTGCCGGATGTTGAACAATTCAGGGTAGACCACGGTCTGTCGGTTGACAACCCGGATCTGGACAGGATTGAATCTGTGCTTAAGGAAGTTGTCTCAGAGACTAACCACCGAATTGCCGGCTACAAGCGTATTGTCGGTTTTCACTTTCAACTGGGCGAACTGGATAAGACCGCGACAATAAAGATAAAGAGGTTCCTTTATGAATAACAGGTGGGTTACAGGCCCGGAAGTCAAAGCTGATGATTGAAACCCAAACGATAGAATTCAAAACTAAAGGTGCCGGTGACATTATCGATGTCACGCCAAAAGTCCAACAGGCTGTCCGCAAATCCTCGATTGGCTCCGGTGTCGTGACGGCTTTCGTCCCCGGCTCCACCGCCGGGCTGACGACAATTGAATATGAGCCGGGGCTGCTGAAGGATGTGCCTGAACTCATGGAGAAGCTGGTA
>JAOZPL010000087.1:3423-6103 GCA_029932795.1 Candidatus Zixiibacteriota bacterium
CGGATCGTCCCTATCAGCATGATGAGACCTGGCACGACGGCAACGGCTTCTCGCACCTCCGTTCGGCGCTGATCGGGCCCGATATCACCGTGCCGTTCACCGATAGGAAGCTTCTGCTGGGGACCTGGCAGCAGGTGGTTTTTCTGGAGTTCGACAACCGCCCCCGCTCCCGCCGCGTAATCCTGCAGATTATGGGTGAATGACTGGTGAAAGTGCAAGCCCTTGAGCGGGTCGGAGACAGGTTGCGCCTGATTGACCAGACCAGGCTGCCCGGCGAACTGGTTCTCAAAAATATCGATAACTACAAGGATGTCATCCGGGCCATCAAACGGCTGGAGGTTCGAGGGGCGCCTGCGATCGGTATTGCCGCTGCCTATGTTCTGGCGATGGCTGCCAGCAACGCCGAAAGGTATGACCTGGCTTATCTCAGGATTGTTGGCGAGGAGTTGAAAGGTGCACGTCCCACGGCAGTCAATCTTTCCTGGGCCGTTGACAGGATGCTCACACGAGCCGCAGACTTATCCGGAGTTTCCGTAGAAGAAGCCCAGACCACACTCTGGGTCGAGGCTGAAGCGATACATGAGGAAGATCGGCGGATGTGCATGCAAATAGGCCAGTTAGGCTCTGGCTTAATCAATGATAGTGATACCGTTCTTACCCACTGCAATACTGGTGCGCTGGCTACGGGCGGGATCGGTACCGCGCTGGGAGTGATTTACACCTGCCGCAATCTGGGCAAGAGAATCCGGGTATTTGTCGATGAAACCCGACCGCTCTTGCAGGGGGCGAGACTGACCGCCTGGGAGCTGCTACAGGAAGGAATCGATACAACCCTGATCTGTGACAGCACTGCTGGTTTCCTGATGAAACAGGGGAAGATAGACCATGTCATAGTGGGTGCCGACCGGATTGCCCGAAATGGTGACACCGCCAACAAGATTGGCACCTACTCGCTGGCCGTGCTGGCCAAAGAGCACAACGTTCCTTTTTACGTCGCCGCGCCGTCGTCGACTTTCGACGATGAAATCGAATCCGGTGACCGGATTGTGATCGAAGAACGCGTCGCCGGAGAGGTGACAAGCGGTTTCGGCAAGCGCACCGCACCGGAAGGGATAGCCGTCTATTCGCCGGCTTTTGATGTCACTCCTGTCCGGCTGATTTCCTTTTTTATTACAAATGGGGAGATCAAACCGGGTGGGAGGCCGCCGGATTTGCGATAGCCAGATCAAATACGCCCGTTTTTTTAAGATTGGCAGTTGTAACTCCGATACATATAAAGTAAGAATTGACAGATAACGTTTGCTTATGCATGTGACGAAGCGACAGTATAGAGCCCTCAAGGCTCTTAACCTTGATCTTTTTCATCCGGAGACGCTGATTCCGCCCGCCCCAGCAACTCTGCACTCCAGAATCAGGGAGCAGGCTGGTCAGCGGATGGAGGCGGTATCAGTCTCAATCGAACCGTCCAGAGCAGAGTTGCCGACTGAAGCTGAACTCTCCCATCTCTTTGACCGCTATAACTGGATGTTTTTTGACGGGAAGCTCCCGAAGCCGGAGATTGAATACTCAGCCCGCATGAGGACGGCCGGTTCATATATCCCGTCGCAGAGAATTATCAGGATCGGCCGTAAGTACCATGAGGTTTTCCCGGAGGAGATCGGCGACACGCTCAAGCACGAGATGATCCATATCCGGCACCTTAACCATGATCGGGCTTTCAAGGCTGAAGCTGCCCGGATAGGGGCTTCAATTCAGGCAAGATCCCACCCATTACTGACAAAGCCTCCGCGTTATGTTTATATCTGCTGGAACTGCGGGCGCGAGTACCCGCGTCAGCGCCGGTTGCGGATGGCTTCATGCGGCTATTGCTCGTCGGGCAGTCAGTTTGACCCGCGCTATAAATTGAGGCTAAAGAAAGATAAAAAGAAAACTTGGCCAGCCACTCGAATTTCCTGAGTTCCAACGGCCGCGCAGCTTATGCCTGCTAACTCTTTTTAACTAAATATCTTGCGAGTCTGACCGACAATCATTACCGAGCGGGAGTCAGGAATTATTTTAGTAAAAAGTTTGCCTCTTCTTATTGACTTGGGAATAAATGTGCTTATACTTGTGGGCTTTATAGTAAGGAAAGTCCCGGAGAAACAGGGATATGCGAATGAGAACATTTATGCCAAAAGTTGACGCACGTGATTGCCGGTGGGTGGTGGTCGATGTCGAAGGTGCCGTGCTTGGCCGGGCTGCTGTCAGGGTGGCGAATGTTTTGCGAGGCAAAAATAAGCCTATTTTTACACCACACCTGGATACGGGTGATAATGTGATTGTAGTAAACGCCTCCGGGTTGCGGGTCACCGGCAAGAAGATGTGGCAGAAAGCATATTACCGGTACTCGGGTTATCCGGGAGGCCTTAAGAAGATCGATCTGGCGGATCAAATGGCGAAGCGGCCGGAGCAGGTCTTTATCTGGGCGGTTAAGGGAATGTTGCCGAAGAATCGTCTGGGACGCAAGATGATCAAAAAGTTGCATGTCTACGCCGGACCTGAGCACCCACATAGAGCTCAGAAACCGGTGTCGCTGGATATGAAATAACCTTGTCTGAGGTATATGGAAAAGGATGTATTTGCAGCTACCGGTCGTCGGAAATCGTCGGTAGCACGAGTAAGGGTTGTTCGCGGTAAAGGA
>JAOZPL010000087.1:6113-7938 GCA_029932795.1 Candidatus Zixiibacteriota bacterium
TCACGGTTAACGGCCGTCAGATCTCCGACTACCTCATGCGAGAAACACTGGTCAACCATGCCTGTGAGCCACTTAAGTTGACTGAGACACAGGGCATGCTGGATATTGTCTGTTCAACCAGGGGCGGCGGCATTTCCGGGCAGGCCGGTGCTATTCGCATGGCTATCAGCCGGGCACTGGAACAGTACAATCCCGATCTTCGGCGCTCACTGCGGAAGGCCGGGATGCTGACCCGTGATCCTCGGGAGGTGGAACGTAAGAAGTACGGACAGCCCAAAGCTCGCAAGCGCTTCCAGTACTCGAAGCGCTGAGCGACAGGTGAAGTATCTCCCTGTGGGGAAATAAACAGTCTTGACTGACTCAGCTGGGGGTCCCACTTTCTTCGGGTCTGGCTGGGGTTGAAGTCGGGATAAAGTTTAACCGTTTTATCTTGAAGGAGTCGTATGATTACACCGAAGATACGTGAGTTCCTTGAGGCGGGAGCGCATTTTGGTCATCAGACTCGTCGCTGGAACCCGAAGATGAAACCGTTCATCTTCGCCGCCCGCAATGGTATTTATATCATCGACTTACAGAAGACCATCAATGCCCTGGAAATGGCGAAAAAGAAGGTACGTGAGGTTGTCCGGAGCGGTAAGTCGATCCTGTTTGTCGGGACCAAGAAGCAGGCCAAGGAGGTCATTCTTGAGGAGGCCCCTCGTGCCAACGGCTTCTGGGTGACTGAGCGCTGGCTGGGTGGCATGCTGACAAACTTCAACACCATAACGAACTCCATCAAGAAACTGAAAGATATCGAACGGATGCGTGAGGACGGCACGTTTGAAAGGTTCACGAAAAAAGAGCGCGCCCATTTCGAACACCAGGCTGCCAAGCTGGAAAAGACGCTCGCTGGTATCAAGGAGATGAACTACCTGCCGGGGTTGGTGATTATAGTTGATGCCCTCAAAGAGAAGATTGCTGTTGCCGAGGCCTCCAAGCTCGGTATTCCGATCGTCGGGATTGTCGATACCAATGCTGATCCCGACCCGATCGATTTTCCTATTGCCGCCAATGATGATGCCATCAAATCGATCCGTCTGATTATCCGTGATCTCGTTAACGCTGCTGTGGAAGCGGGTGGCAGCGTGAACGAGGAGATGATCGAGGCGGCGGTCGAGGGGGAGCGTTCCAAGCCGCTGAGCACATTTACCTCTCAAGAACCTAAAACCGATAAGAGCCAAAAGAAGGTCTAGCGAAGATGGAAATACCTGCGAAGATGGTTAAGGAGCTTCGGGACAGGACTGGAGCCGGTATGATGGATTGCAAGCGGGCTTTAGGTAAGGCCGAAGGTGATATGGATAAGGCGGTGGCCGTGTTACGGGAGAGCGGCATTGCTAAAGCAGCTGCCAAACAGAGCCGCGCTACCACCGAGGGGGTAATTGCTTCCTATATTCACCCCGGTGACAAGTTGGGTGTCCTTGTGGAGATCAACTGCGAGACAGACTTTGTCGCTCGGACTGATCAATTCCGCAGGTTTGCGCGTGATATCGCTATGCAGATCGCAGCATCTTCACCACTGTGTGTGCGACGGGAAGAACTGGACCCTGAAATTCTGGAAGAAGAGAAAGAAGTTTATCGCCGTCAGGCTGAAAAAGAGGAGAAACCGTCCAAAATCATCGACAAGATTGTCAATGGTCGACTGGAGAAATACTTCTCAGATGTTGTTCTAATGGAGCAACCCTACGTTAAGGATAACGACAAGACCATTGATAACCTGCTCAGAGAGACGATCGGTTCCCTAGGTGAGAATCTCGTGATTAAGCGATTTGCTCGTTTCCGGCTGGGG
>JAOZPL010000088.1 GCA_029932795.1 Candidatus Zixiibacteriota bacterium
CTGCCTTCCGAATGAAGTCTGATACTTCAAGATAAATGACATTTTGCGCGTAATTGCGCGATCAATTCGAGATTAAGCTTTAGCGGAGAGTTGTAGGTTAGGACAAGACTACGATAAAGGTCGAACTCAAATCAATTCTAACTATTATATATACTCTATAATTTAATAAAAACCTACGATTATTTTTGAAAAACGCAATTATTTTATACGTCGCCTCTCAATCAAAACAAGGAAAACAGTCCCGATTTGGCTACAATAGGACGTTATTTATTGTGCTTCAACAGGATAGGCACAGAGCCACCAGGTATATCGCCATGTAACATGTAATAACCTGATACTGTCTTGGTTATAAGGAACAATCATTTATTGTGGGCTGATATAGTCAATTTTGCGATTGACGACATATTCTGAGACGATTATATCTATAGCTTGTAAATGGATTGAGGGATTCTTGCTAATGAAAATGGAGTCCAAGAAGGCTCCCGGGGGCGAATGATTCATATTCGATTGGATGAAGAAACACACGGGCAGCTCAAGACCCACGCGGCTCAGTCTAGCACTACAATCTAGCAGCTTGTTGAAGGTTTGATAAAAGGGAGCTACAAAAGGATAAGGAACTCGGGTTGTTCAGATTAGTCGAACTGGCAGTTTAGATTTGCGACGGTCTGGGTGCGGCTCATGATAAGAAATTACTTCACCGGGACATCAAGATCGACCGCAGAACTGTATTCACCAGAGCTATAATCGTTTGACATTGCTGTACAGGTTGATCATAATAACAGTATGGATATTTCAGTATGGAAAAGCCCACACCTTTTTCACATACCTGTTATGGGCACCGGTTTCAGTATTGACACGCCCTTGAGAGTGGCGAAATACGGTATCTCGTCAGCGATATCGCTCGTTGACGATGTTCTCATAGAGCAGATGAGGAGATTTCACTGCAGAAGGCTTGGCCTGCAATACCTGGAAATACCTGAGAGCGATGATGACACCAGGGCAAACCGTATCACCGCTTATCTGGATCTCTTGAATGAGCTGGTCCGTGACCAAGTCAGAGCACTGCAGTCCTCGCCGTTTGAGCCGGGAAGTGAGATTACACGCTACTTTGAGATGCTTCCTGACTCGCCACTCAAGAAATCCTATTCCGATATGCTCACGATACAATATCCGGTAGAAAAAGCCAGAAGGCAGGATGTTCTGCGTTGCCAAGCGACGCCAGGCAGCATCGATGTGAACATTATGACCAAGTTAGACCGTGATATTTACCGGAATGGAAACAAACTACCGCGTTGCGAGGTTACGCCAAGAGCACGTTGCGATCATCCATCATTTTCTCCGCGGGGATTAACCGACGCCTTTTTAGTTACCTCGCAAGATTTGAAGATTTCTTCCCGGATGACAAAGGCCTCCTCCGTAAGAAAATTGTTCTGAAGGTGAGCGACTTCCGTTCAGCCATGGTCCAGAGCAAGTATCTGGCGAAGAGAGGGCTGTGGGTTTCAGAATACAGGATTGAATCCGGACTCAATTGTGGAGGCCACGCCTTCGCAACCGAAGGATTCCTGATGGGCCCCATATTGGAAGAGTTTGGGCGCAGGAAGATGGAATTGATCGATTATCTTCACGAGGTATACAACAGAGCACTTGCCGGCATGGAACGTGCCCCGATTAAATCACCACACGAGGTACGCATCACGGTGCAAGGCGGCATAGGCACCGCCGATGAAAACAGGTTCCTCTTGGAGTACTACGGAGTCGATGGCACAGGCTGGGGAACGCCCTTCTTGCTGGTGCCTGAAGTAACAAATATTGACGATGTTCACCTGGAGAAGCTGTCAGTAGCCGGTGACAGCGATGTATACCTGAGCGACTGCTCGCCCCTCGGTGTCCCTTTCTGGAGCCTGTGTAACTCAGCGAGTGAAAAAACCCACCGCCAACGGATCAGTGTAAACAAGCCCGGCAGTCCATGCCCGAAAGGCTATCTTAGATCTGACACCGAATTCACCCAGTTCCCAATCTGCAAAGCTTCGCGAACCTATCAAAAGCTCAAGCTGAAGCAGCTTTCAGAGAGCGATATCCCTTCTGAGCAGCTTTCCGCAATAAGGGAAAGCGTCATTGCCAAATCCTGTATTTGCCATGGGGTCAGCGGCTGTGTAACATTGAAGCGTGGTATAGATCCAGACGCGCGCCCGGCAGTTTGCTGTGGCCCTAACATTGTGAACTTTACTAAAGTTGCCTCTCTGGAGGAGATGGTTAGCCATATCTACGGACGACTGTCTCTCCTGACCGATTCCGACCGTCCGCATATGTTCATACGGGAACTATCGCTCTATGTTGATTACTTCCGTCGAGAACTCCAGCAAGCATCGGAAGGGTTATTGGACAAGACAACTAAGCGCTTCCTGGATTTCAAGTGCAATCTGATCACCGCCATCGAATACTATCAAGGTCTTGCCGAGCAATTCAGCTTGGAACAGAGGGAACGGTTTCTGCGAGACCTTGACAATCTGTTCGAGAAAATAGAGAAGGCTCTCCCTGAATCGGCGGCTGCTATATCTCTTGGAGTTATTTCATAGCAAGTCACCGTTATCCGGTGTTATTGGGGGATATGGCGGAGGGAATGGGAGCCGCTGGAATCCGGGGAAAATGCTGGGGGCTCCCCATACATCTTGGGATAAATCATTGTTGTAATCCAGTATCAGAAAAAGGCCACCACGGAGATACCCCCAGGGGTAAACCGACAACTCTCGCCCGTACCAGACCGGCTACAAAAGAAAGGGACAAGTCATTGGACTTGTCCCTTCAAAGACAGCCAAGCACGGAGTTGCTTCATTTCAACAGCAGCATCTTCTTCGTCTCGGCATATTCGCTGATCTTAAGGCGGTACAGGTACATGCCGGTTGCCACGGCCTTGCCGGACTCGTCGGTACCATCCCAGTGAATCGCGTAATCACCAACCGGTTTTTCTTCGTTCACCAACTGAGTGATTCTCTGACCGAGCAGGTTGTAAACTGACAGTTTTACGTGAGCCCGTCTGGGCACGTTAAACTTAATGGTGGTGCTCGGATTGAATGGATTAGGGTAATTCTGGCTCAGCAGAGGATTACGCGGGATAATTGTTTCTTCGACAATCTCCACGCCAACCGAAGTCTCCACCAGCTTGAGAGCGTAGAAATCGCCATAAGCTGACGCCGCATACGTACCCCCGACATAGATGTACCCGTCATCCGCCTGATACACGAAACGGGCAATATCATAAGCGTTACCCCCGTAATTGACCGCCCAGAGTGAATCACCGTTAGCATCCACCTTGGCCACCAACACGTCTTCATCTTTCGGGTAGCCGTAACTGGCTACCCCTGCCATGATAAATCCGCCATCATTGGCCTCGCACACGGCGCGTGCGGAAGCACTGGTTCCCCCGAGAATCGACGTCGTCCAGGCAGTATCTCCGTTATCCTGAATCTTTATCAAATACATCCGGTTCTCCAGTTGAGGCTCGGGAAACACTGAGTTGCCGACAATTACAAACGCACCATCGCTCGTTTTTTCAATTCCATACGCCGATTCACCCAGGGTATCGCCAAATGTCTTTGTCCATAGGGAATCGCCCGAGGAGTTAGTACGCACGACATAGATGTCTGACGAGCCGGCTCCGTAGGATTCGGTTGTGCCCACAATCATAAACCCGCCATCATTGGTTTCCGCCACAGCGTTAGCCTGCTCATCATCAGCTCCGCCGAAGGTGGCCATCCACAGCGAATCGCCGAGGGAATCGGTTCTTATTATGAACATGTCGTAATTGCCATAGGGGCCGGTGTAGCCCACAATTGCATAACCGCTGTCGGATGTTCCCGTCAGACCATAGGTGTTGCAACTGTTCGCCCCCGTAAAGGCCTTTTCCCAGAGCAGGTTGCCGGTGGAATCGGTTCTGTATAATCTGACTCGGTAGTTTTCTGTATCGTTATTGACCCGACCGTATCCGACCGCCGCGAGTCCACCGTCGTATGTTTCAACCACATCATAACCATAGTCTCTGTATGGGCTACCGTGATGGGCTGTCCAGCACGTATCACCATCAGTGTTGATTTTCATCAGATAGCAGTCACCCACCCATATCTGAAAAGAAGTAGTGTAGCCTACAAAAACAAGATTTCCGTCAGATGCGGCACACCCTCCGTTCAGCACGTCGGAATAATCGTATTCCGCAGGTTTGTAAATTCTGGTCCAGACTGAATCCTGAGCAGAAACAGCCGCTGCCAGTGAAACAATCAGCAGGATAGTTAACAGGTGTTTCATGGTTTCTCCCTGGCATAAGATTTAAGCGGTTTAGTCACTTAGTATGATATTAACTCATTTAATATTTCACGTATGGTACTGTTTGTCAACTGAAAAGCCGGGTTCGTAATTTCGTTCGTGTCAATTTTCGAAGGGCCAGCTAATGCGTTAACACACAGACAGATACGGGGCAGGCCCAAATATTTACTGGACAAACAGGGGTTTCATGCTGAATCTTGGCCCTGCGGATTGAGCATGCGGAAGGAGTAGATCTTTAATGCCGGAGTATCAAACATCTTGTGCGTATAACAAGATCTGCAAATAGGCTGCGATAAGCTATCGGGCAATTGCATTCTAAGGGAGTAAACAGATGAAAACCAAGCTGAAGCGCTTTATTCGGCGGCTTCTGCCCCGAGAGGTTTCAAGGCGAATCTACCGGTGGCAGGCTGATCGGTACCTTGACAGCCTGAAACCGAAATATGATCCGAACAGAAGAACTTTGCTCTTGTTGAACCACTTTTGGGATCAGGATATCCGCGCCCTGACGCAAACCAACCGACACTATAATTTGGTTGTGGTCGAATCGCCCATCCTTTTCAAGGGGGCCAAGATATTTTTCTCAGAGGACGTGATCGACATCAAGGTGTCTTACGATAGCGAACCGATTGAGAATCGTCGAAAGTACCGCGAGGAATGCCGCCATATTTTTGAGAAGCTGTACGAGCAATACCATGTTGATGCAATAGTTACTGCCAATGATAACTACTACTGGGTTCGTGAATTCATTGAGGTTGGTCATGATAACGATGTTCCGACAGTATTGCTTGATAAGGAGGGTTTCGTCACAAATTATACATTTGAAACCGAAGCTGAACGGTTCAAGAAATTGCATCCCTTCATGTGTGATCATGTTTTTGTCTGGAGTGAGCGACAAAGACAGTACTGGAGAAAAAACGGCGTTGCGGAAAAAGACATCAGTGTGATTGGTCAGCCCCGATCGGACCTGTTCTTTATCGAGAAACGCAATGAAGTTGATAACCTTTTCCCGTCGATTCACCCGCTGGTAACCTTTTTTTCGTACCAAGACGATGCCTGTATCCCGATCGAGGTCATTCTAAAGGAGCATTTGACCTGGGCGGAAATGAAAGGCCAGACCCACGACGAATTCTATGAACTGGCCAAGCAGTTCCCGGAATACAACTTTGTTATAAAAACTCATCTCCAGCAACTCGACCTTGCTCTGTTGCAGGAGAAATATCACCTGAACAACTTACGGGTTGTTGGCGGTTCGTCATTAGCCAATGAACTGATCCAGCGGTCGGAGCTGATTGTGGCGTTTCAAACAACTGTCATTATCGAAGCCATGTTCATGAACAAACGTGTCATCTATACTTGCTGGGATAAACATATTCCCCGTTTTCAGCAAGACATATTTCCTTTTCACAAAGCTGACGGCATTGTACAGGCAAACACCCTGGACAAGTTTCGCAGCGTGTGCAGGCGCTGTCTTGAGGGCGATCTGAGGGATTTTAAATTTACAGAAAGTCAGCTACAGGCGCGCGATAGTTTTGTGAGCAACTATCTGTATAAACCAGACGGTCATGTCGGGGAGCGCTTTTTCACAAAAATGAACGAACTTGTGGGATGCCTTAATCATTAGCACTATTTGAATAAATACTCAGATATCCATGAATGCTATGGCATACTTTCTGAGATCCAGATAAGGTTGCTTAGTTCGCCTATCGATTTGAGCTGAAAACCTCACACGATAAGACAGCCCTCTTTAATATCTACGGATTGTGGAGGTTCCCTGTTTTGTCATCCAACAGGGGAGATTGACACTTTCGAGCAATTCACCCCCGTACTGGCGAGCTTTTCACCGTCGAAGCTTCCCCTTCCGACTCGGAGCCTTTACATGCCTTTCTCTATGAAACGTGCAGGTTCATATAATTCCAAATAACCCGAAACATTTTATCCCGGACAACGCCTCCCGGCACAAACGGAACCAGCCAACCATCAGGAATAAGGAACCGGCGTATCTACTACCTTTATTTACCAGCCCTCAATCCCCTTGAACCATTATGACCAGGCATGAAGGCTCGATGGTTCAACGACCATAGCTGCCGTAATGTTGAACAGCTT
The DNA here is from genome assembly GCA_029932795.1 of Candidatus Zixiibacteriota bacterium. Lineage (GTDB taxonomy): Bacteria > Zixibacteria > MSB-5A5 > GN15 > FEB-12 > JAOZPL01. The sequence goes on from JAOZPL010000088.1 coordinate 6,421, forward strand.
ATGGATTGCCTTGATCAGGCAACCCTGGACGTAATCAACATCCCCGACCGAACGAAAAAACTTTGCAACCGTACGTTATTCTGAAAACCACTATAGCATTCCAAAGCGGTCCAGGATGAAAGCGAAGTCAAAGGCTATCTCTCTAAGGTAATCATATCGGCCGGACACGCCGCCGTGCCCTCCTTCCATTTTCATTTTCATAAGGATGAGATTGTCTCCGGTGTTCATGGCGCGGAGTTTGGCGATCCACTTGGCCGGTTCCCAGTACTGCACGCGGGTGTCGTTTATGTTGGAAGTAATGAGAATATCAGGATAAGCCATCGGCTTGACATTGTCATAAGGCGAGTAAGACATCATGTAGTCGAAATACTTTTTCTTGTGTGGATCACCCCATTCCTCATATTCGATCACGGTCAGAGGAATAGACTCATCCAGCATGGTATTAATAAGATCAACAAAGGGGACGGCAGCGATAGCTGCACCGAAGAGATCAGGCCTCATGTTAACAACGGCACCGATCAGAAGCCCGCCGGCGCTGCCGCCGGAGATGACCAGCCTCTCAGTCTTGGTGTACTTCTCGGCGATGAGGTGTTCCGCACAGGCGATGAAGTCAGTGAAAGTGTTGCGCTTGTTAAGCAGTTTTCCTTCGTCATACCAGTAACGACCCATCTCGCCGCCACCGCGTACGTGAGCGATGGCATAGATGAACCCGCGATTAAGAAGACTCAGGCGGCTGGAAGAAAACCAGGGATCCATGCTCGCTCCATAGGCACCGTAACCATAAAGATAAAGCGGGTTTTCACCGTTCTTGACCATCCCTTTCTTGTACACCATTGAGATCGGAATCATGGTGCCGTCGGAGGCTCTGGCGAAGATCCGTTCGGACTGGTATTCGTTCGGATCATAGCCGCCAAGAACTTCCCTCTGTTTTTTCAGTTCTCGCTCACGGGTAGACATGTCATAATCATAGATCGAGTTGGGCGTGATCATGGACATGTATGTGAAACGGAGCAGATGCGAGTTGAAATCCGGGTTGTCGCCACCGTAACAGGTATAAACAGGCTCGGGGAAGGCTATGTTATGCTTCTCATCGGTTTTGAGGTTCCAGACCCGGATGTTCCGCAGCCCGTTTTCCCGCTGGTAGATAACAATGAAATCTTTGAATACATCCAGCCCGTCCAGCTTTACCGACTTCCGATGCGGGATGATCTCTTTCCAGTTCTCCTTCGAGGGATTGCTGACCGGGGCTTCCATCAGCTTGAAGTTCTTGGCGTTGTCGTTACACAGAATGAAAAAGCGATCGCCATGGTGATAGACACCGTACTCCAGCTCGTGCTGGCGCGGGTGAATCACCTTGAAGGTACCAAGCGGATCATTCGCATCCAGGTAATGACATTCGTCGGTGGTTTTGCTTCCAATTCTGATCAGCAGATAAGCCTCGCTCTTGGTCTTTGATATACCCAGCCAGAAGCCTTCGTCCTCTTC
>JAOZPL010000089.1:0-285 GCA_029932795.1 Candidatus Zixiibacteriota bacterium
ACTACCATGATGAACTGCCCTCAACCGCGCTGCCGGTTACCTCATTGTCACTTCTGCTGCGCATCCACAACTGCAATGGCCGCCATATCGACAATCTCGTTGACGCCAAGCGTCCGGTGGAGCACATGTACCGGCTTCGAGAGGCCCATCAGGATCGGACCAATCGCCGTCAGCCCGCCCAGGCGGAGCGCCAGCGTGTAAGCAATATTGCCCGAATTGAGATCGGGGAAAATGAACACATTAGCCGCCTCCTTAAGCCGTGAGAACGGGTAGTGCCGCTGCATG
>JAOZPL010000089.1:295-7892 GCA_029932795.1 Candidatus Zixiibacteriota bacterium
CCACGATCCCGGACCCGCGCGACGGGATCGTGGTGCTCACCAATGCCTTGAACCGCATCATCGAGATCAACGAGGCGGACATGTCCGCCGTGGTGGAGCCGGGGGGGGTCACGGCCCGCTGCGCCGCCGCATCAACATGAACTCCGGCATCAACGCGGTATCCATCCGCATCTCCCCCTCAACTATAAGGTCCGGCGCCTTCCGCTTTACAATCTCAGTCGCGCGGGCTACTTTCATTGATTCCGGCGTCCGGGCTGATCCAAAGTTGCTAAACGACAACATGGCAATTCGCGGCTCGATATTGAACCGCTGCGACACTTTCGCCGAGCAGATTGCAATCTCAGCCAGCTCCTCTGCCGTCGGATTGATATTGACGGTCGTATCGGCAAACATGTAAACTTTGTCCTTCTGAATCATGGCGAACATCCCGGATACCCGGGTGACCCCCTCCTGCAAAGGAATCATCTCAAGGGCCGGGCGAATAGTGGTCGGATAATCTGAAGTCACGCCAGAGAGCACGACATCACAGTCTCCTGCCTCAAGCATCATAATCCCATAGTAGGTCCGCTCCCGCATGCGCCAGGTCGCCTGGTTAAGTGTAAGGCCCTTGCGGTACCGCTTCTCATAGTACATCTGCGCGTACTCCTGCCTCTTGGCAGATATGTTGGGGTCGATGACCTTGATGCCGTCCAGTTGAACCTCATGCTCTGATGCTGCCTTTTTAATCCCCTCCCGCGGGCCAAGAACAACCGGCTGGCCGATCCCTTCCTCAAGGATGATGTGCGCCGCCCGAAGAATACGTCCCGAGTTCCCTTCGGGAAAGACGATCTTCTTTGGTTCTTTCTTGGCCTTGTCGGTGATTACGTTCATGAACACACGACCCTTGCCGATCCGGGCACCAAGTTGCCGTTTGTACTCGTCAATATCAACCGGGTTTTGAGCCACACCGGTATCCATTGCTGCCTGAGCCACTGCCGATGCCTCCCACACCAGTATGCGGTGGTCAAACGGTTTTGGTATGATATAGTCCTTACCAAACTTGAAATGATCCACGTCATACGCCCGGGCCACCTCATCGGGTACGTCCTGTTTGGCCAGTCCGGCCAGTGCCTTCACCGCCGCAACCTTCATCTCCTCGTTGATCGCGGTAGCGTGCACGTCGAGAGCCCCGCGGAAAATGAACGGGAAACCCAGCACGTTGTTGACCTGGTTGGGAAAATCAGAGCGGCCAGTGGCCATGATTACATCCGAGCGGGCATCAATCGCGTCCGGATAGGTGATCTCCGGATCCGGGTTGGCCATGGCGAAGATTATCGGGTCCTTAGCCATCGACTTGACCATCTTCTTGCTCACCGTGTTGGCCACTGAAACACCCACAAAGACATCCGCGTCGGCCATGGCATCCTCCAGCGTGCGGCAGTCAGTCTTACGGACAAACTCAGCCTTATACTTATTAAACTTCCCACCGCGGCCTTCATACATGACGCCCTTCGAGTCAACCATGAGAAGGTTCTCAGGTTTGACCCCCAATGCACAGTAGAGCTTGGCGCAGGCAATCCCAGCCGCCCCGGCGCCTGAGTACACCACCCGCACCTTGCCAATATCCTTCCCCACCAGTTCCAAGGCGTTCAGGAACGCGGCCCCGGAAATGATTGCTGTCCCATGCTGGTCGTCGTGGAAGATCGGGATTTTCATTGTCTCTTTGAGGGTTTCCTCGATATAGAAACACTCGGGCGCCTTGATATCCTCAAGATTGATACCCCCGAAGGTCGGCTCCAGAAGCTGGCAGCATTTGATAACCTCGTCCGGATCTTCAGTGTCGAGTTCAATATCAAAGACATCAATATCCGCAAACCGCTTGAATAATACTCCCTTGCCTTCCATTACCGGCTTGCCGGCTGCGGCACCGATATTGCCCAGCCCCAATACCGCTGTCCCGTTGCTGACAACCGCTACCAGGTTCCCTTTGGCAGTGTACTTGTATATGTCCGCCGGATTCGCTTTTATCTCCAGACAGGGTTCGGCCACCCCGGGGGTGTAGGCAAGCGAGAGGTCGAGCTGTGTGACACAAGGTTTGGTCGAATTGACTTCAATCTTGCCTCTTTTGCCCTTGTAATGATAATCAAGGGCCTGCTGTTTCGTAATCATGGCAACCAAGCTCCTGTAGTGCAGTGTAAGCGGTCGTTATTTTTTTCACAAAACGGAATATAAATGCTCTTTACCGCCAGTCAAGCCGTTTCATCGTTTGTCGCTATATATGACAAGCCTGTTTTCGTCTGCCTGCCGCCAGTTTTGGGAGTCAATCATCCCATGCGGATCTCCCTGACCAATGCCCGAGGAAGGACATTCTCAGACTTTACCCGGTGGCTCCCAATACATATACTTGTAGGGCAAGGCACATTCCAACTTGCAGCAGGAGTACTGTACCTTGATGAATAAGCCCATCCGGCGATACATACAGATTTACACCGGCAACGGAAAAGGCAAAACTACCGCCGCTATCGGGCAGGCCATCCGCGCGGCCGGACACGGACTGCGGACCTTCATAGTCATGTTTATGAAAGAACACCGGTACGGCGAGTTACAGAGCCTGCAACATCTCCGCGAATGGATCACGGTTGAGCAATATGGAAACGATAACTTCGTTTTCAGCAAACAGTCACCTGGCGATCAGGATCGTGCCCTCGCCCGCCAGGCTTTGAAACGGGCACGCGAGGCAATGCTCAGCAAACAGTATGACATTGTTATACTGGATGAGGTCTGCGTCACTACGTATTTCAAACTGCTGGATGATGTCCTGCCACTGCTGGATGAAAAGCCGGACGAGGTTGAACTCATCCTGACCGGCCGCTATTGTCCGCAGGAATGGATCGAAAAAGCTGATCTCGTCACGGAGATGCAGGAAATCAAGCATTACTACCAGAAAGGCGTGCAGGCGCGTAAGGGGTTTGAGTCGTAGGCGCACCTGTTCGGCAGCGGATAGGTAGAATTGCCGACCGGCTGGCGAGAAAGATGCGGCGACTGCTCACCAAATAGAGGTCGTCCGGACGGGGCTATATTTCCCTCTCTGTCCAGGCGATGATTGAGGAGGGCAGTGTATGAGCCAGATATAACAGGCTGGCGAAGATGAACATAAGAAACGAGTCATCCCTTCCTGCCAGCAGGGCTATGCACATGAGAACAAGCAGACTGATTACTGTGAAGATGGCATAGGAGTTCCTAAGAGACTCATGCGTGATTTGCACTTCTCGCTCATCTAACTTATCGACTTTCGTGTGGACCAGCTTCCACAGACGAGTTCCCATGTGCAACAGGATAAAGCTCACGACGGCCACAATTGCCGCAGCGATTGCTCCCGCGACCAGCGGAGCACTCCAACCCTCGTATTTCCCGATGCCAAAGAATACGAGAATCATAAGAATGCAGCCATAATTGACAATGACCGCGATTCTCCTTGTTGACTTGGACATCTTCAGCTTCACGTTATTCTCCTTTCTTGCTCCTGTAATCGAGTATTTCCTGACTAAGCGGTCTCATTGGGCTGGTCGAGAAAACAAGTTCAATGGGGACACCGAAGTATTCGCTGATCCTGAAAGCCAGGTCCAGACTTGGACTGTACTCTTCTCTTTCCAGATAACCTACCGTTTGAAAATTGACTCCGATTTCTGCAGCCAGCTCCTTCCTTGAGATGCCTCTTTCCTCCCTGAGAACGGATATCCTATTATAGATTCTTCTCAATCTCATACGATAAATATAACCATATGTTCTATATATGCAACATAATATTGTAGAAAATTAACAAATTCTAGATGATACGCTTCCAGACACCGACATCCGGGCCTATTGGCCCTCATCAGGCTGCCAAACCGCTATTAATTAATGCGGTAAACGCGTGGCGGCGGGCCGCCCCGGATCAGGAACATCAATCTGATCGTGAGGTAGCCGAAGACAAACCCGCCGACATGCGCCAGCCAGGCCACTCCGCCACCAGTGGAACTGCCGGCCAGCGACATCAGGATTTGATAGAAGAACCAGAGACCGAGCACCATCTTGGCTGGAAACTGGCGAATCATAATGAATACGAAAAGAATCAGCACCGTGATCCGCGCCCGCGGATGCAGCACTATATACGCTCCCATCACGCCGGCGATTGCTCCCGACGCCCCCACCAGCGGCACCTGCGAGCCGGGATTGAACAGCGTGTACAGCGCTATAGCAGCCAAGCCGGAAACAAGATAGAATATGAGGAACTTCATCCGCCCGAGATAGTCCTCGATATTGTTGCCATAAATCCACAGAAACAGCATGTTGCCGATCAGATGCCCCCAGCCACCATGAAGGAACATCGAGCTGAAAGGCGTCAGATAGTACCAGCCCGGCACGGTATATTGAGAGCCCAGGTCCAGGTAGTACAGCGGTGTGTAACCGAGCATGCCGAGAAAACTGGTAAAATCTTTCATTCCCAGCGTCTGAGAATACAGAAACACCGCCGTGTTAATGAAGATCAGGGCTATTGTCAGATGCGCTGTTCTGGAAGTCGGCTGGTCGTCTTTTATGGGAATAAACAATTCGCGAACCTACCTGGAGTCACCTGACTGTTGCCCGTGATCCCGGACATTGAAGATAAGGTACTTCTCAGCCTTGTTACCTGCCCGATCAATGACAATAATTGCCAGATGATGCTCGCCCGGATCCAGTGGTTCAATCGGTTGTGTTTTGCAGATCTCTGTCTGAGGATCATACTCCGGTATCATCCACTTTCTATCGATGCGTATATCGATACTCCGATCATCAGCGATTCCGGATAGTGTATCGCTAAGTCTGAATTCAATCGCCGGATAGGCCGTCTCCACCGTTTCTCGGGGCACCAGATTGAGCCGGTCGATTCTTGGCGGGTCAAAATCGAAAACGGCGCCGAACGCCCCTCCCCCCCGGGATGTCGCCGATATGATATCGTTTTGATACCGGCTATCCTCCAACCAGATCCAGCGATCCTTTTTCACGTCAAGCCAGCACAGTCCGCTTCGATCATTCTTGAGATGCCTCGATGTTATTCTCAGCTTGACATCAAAATCCTTCCGGGTCACAAACGCCTCGGGGAAGACCTCATAAAAGTCGGAATTCATCCCCAACAGGGACCTGACAACAACCTGATCCTTCTTAAGACCGATATAGCATGGCTCAAACAGATTCTCCCGGCCGATCATAATTGTGAAAAGAGAGTCAACTGTGATCGCCCGCTCTTCCTGGAACCCCACTGCCGCCAGGTATACGTTCTCCGAAAGAGCCACCCGAGCCGTCGTGTCATTGTACCACGAGAGATCAATGCGATCCACCAAACGGTACTGTGGTCGCGGTGGGATGAAAAAGAAGTATTCGTTCTTGTTGAAGTACCGGGCGGGGTACTCTCTGCCCAGCAGGCTGTCCCGGTAATAGAAATCAAGCCGCGCCTCATTTGCCATGCTCGCCCTGGTTTCGAGTTTAACGATCAGGCCGTCTTCGACAATCTCCCAGTTCAGGGTCGTTCGTTTACCCACCCCGTACCGCAGACCGTTGAACGGTTCGTCCCAGATTTCACAGCCGTACCGCGACTTTGCTACCAGACATAACACCGCTGCCAGCGTATACTTCGCCCTGATCTCCGCCCTGATCCTGCCCTCATCCAACCTGACAACTCGTGCACTCGTTGTCGGTATCCATTTCTCGCGTGGGTTGAACATGACATATACGGAGTCAAGACCAAGAGATTCGTACCCTTCAGTCGGTGAAAAATAGAAATCGTGGTGCCGTTTTTCTACTTCAACTATTGAATCGAGGTGAAAGACGTCACTTGGTGGCCCCCAGACGAAATCGAATGTCAGTTCGGCAGTATTCCCAAAGCAGTCCTCACCAACCACTAGCATTGTATGCAACCCAAGCGCCAGGTCCTTCTCCAATCCGATCATCCCACTGTGTCCGTTTAGCGCTCTGCTGCCAGCGAACAGGTTTGCAGTCTTCTGATATATCCGCCGAACGTGTGTTTCACCGTTGAGAACCTGTAAGTAATCGTATTCCAGCCCTACCGCCTTGCCCGTCTCAAAATCAACCGTATCAAAGACTGTCTCGTATATCGGCCTCCCATCCAGGTAGGCTGTCAACCGATAGATTGCTTGTTTCATTCCGCCTGGATGCATCTGGTCATAACCGTCTATCAGCAGGCCGAATGGGCGATGGAAATAGAGAACTGAGTCAATCCTGTATCTCCCCGGCGCTTCCCCTCTTTTGGTGTCAACAAACCGTTTGCGACGACCATTAGCGAACAACGATTTCCCATCAGTCATTTCAAAGCCGACTCGTGAGAAAACGGGGCGCGCTGTATCCTCAAGCACGTACCCGTGAGTTAGAGGGTTAATGGGCATGTTGTCCGGGGTCCGCTTTTCGAAATGGAGGTGTGGCCCCGAGGTAGTTCCGGTCTGACCTGTCATCCCCAGTATTTCCCCCTTGCCCACGCGAATAGAATCTCTAGGGAAGTAAGTGTCCAAATAGTACCTGCTGACGGAGGTCTGCGCCTGCTTGACGGCGCGGTCGATCTCCCGGTTGAATCCGTTTAGATGCCCGAAAACGTAAATGTAACCGTCATCCCCCATGATATACAGGCCTTTACCGTAACCGATATAAGACATCTTCACGCGCCAAACGTACCCGTCAACCGGTGATAACAGCCTCCTGCCAATCCGCCCGGCGGTGCGGATATCAACACCGGCATGGAACCGGCCTTCCCTGAAATCCCCAAAACCGGACGAGAGGTCGATTCTCTGCCGCAACGGCCAGATAGGTTCCTCAGCATAAGAGGATGACAGGGAAACGGTTACAATCCCTAACAAGGTTACTAAAACAGTCGATACCCTACTCATAGATGCCGTTTTATAATCGGTTTAAACCTTTTACATAAGTAACAAAAAATAGTGTCCTGGCAACATACTTTATTTACAGAGAACCCGGAAGATCCGGTATTGCCAAAAACAGGCAGTTAGTTATATTTGCCAGTCGGTTGGATTGAATTCTCAAGCCCGACAGAGAGGTAGTCGGGATAAAACATATTGCTCGTAGATTCAAGGAGTTATGACGAATGTTTGATGCCTTACGCAAAATGATCGTCCCCATTATCATTATCGTGCTTTTCTTCTTTGCTGCTATGATTGTCCTTCAATGGGGACTCGACCTGACAGGACGACAACGATACAGCCAAGCCAACTATGCCGGTATAATAAACGGCGAAGAGATCAGTTGGGATGTCTTCCAGAGAATCTACAGCGACCTCTATCAAGAAGCCTCCCAGGAAATAGATGAGGAACTGCCGGATTCCAAAATCACCGAGCTGGAGCAGACCGCCTGGCAGCAGATTCTACAGGACCGGCTGATTATGCAGGAAGCGGCAAAGCACAATATTATAGTTACCGATGACGACCTGTATCTGTACCTGCGCCTTAACCCACCTGCCTACCTTCTGCAATACCCGCGGTTCCAGACCGACGGCAAATTCGACTACCAGAAGTACTTAGGCGCCATGGCTGACCCGCAGTGGGCTCCATTCTGGGGTTCTGTCGAGCCGCAGGCC
>JAOZPL010000090.1 GCA_029932795.1 Candidatus Zixiibacteriota bacterium
GAATTTTATCGCCACGGTATGGGAATCAGGGTCGAAATAATCCTCCGACGGTGATATCCCCCAGATGTACTTGGCCAGCAGGCGGTTGGTGGCATAATCGTATAGGCCGGTCTCATTCTCGTCAAAAAGGACTGAGAACCGATAGCCTTCAAAGACATAATCATTCCCGTACTGTTCGTCGAACATGATTGATCTCTTCCCCACTAGCCGCTCGTCCATTGCGAAAAGGAAGTTTCCCCTAACCGGCTGGCCCGCATCCATGGAGAACTCAAACGCAACCCAGTCGGAGTTCTGACGGACGGTCACATGGCTATCGCTTATGATGCGTTTCGCTCGCCTGAGTTTTCCCGGTTCGGCTCCGGCCCTTGGGGCAAGTCTTTTTTCAATATAGCGATCAAAGTCCTCTATCAACTCTTCCCAGTTCTTCTTTCCAGAAGCACCGGCGATCGCATCCTGTATCTCGACACAGGTCATGCCAGACAGGGAATCCAGCGAACCGGAAAGCGACAAATAGAGATCAAAGAATTTCTTCTGCCCCAGCTCGTCGATAAGATACGTGGCAAACACTCCTACCAGAGGGTAGGCGATATCAGCGCCGGTATACTGCTTAAAACCATTGAAGGTCAGGATTGAATCCAGTTGCACGAGTTTTTCCCGGTACAAAAAGACGCCAAGGTCAATAAGGGCCTCGGCATTCTTCCCCCAGCGGCCGCCGTAGCATACGGCGACGCCTTCCTGCATGACCGGCAAAGTATAGAGAGGAAGATGTCGCAGCTTGATGTTGACCAGCAGGTGAGCCAACTCGTGCAGGTGAGGAAAACTGGCTGAGATGATGTCGTTGGAAGGCAGATCAAGCATCCCCCTGGTCAGCTCGCCCGTTATCCGCTCAACGTCCTCATCCGAGCCGCAATAGAAGAACTCTATTTTTTTCTCATCGATCAGTTCCATGTCCGATCTAGTCAGCCCAATGGTTTCCGCCAGTTTTCTAACCAGGTGATCAGCCTCCTGCAGGACCGCCTCGTGCACGTACTTCTGCCGGTCCGGGTGAATATGCACACGGAAGTATTCTGACTCCTGCACCGGCCAGCTTTCGGCATAGTAATCCACCGGGTATGTCAACCAGTACCAGTCGCCGGCTCTTTTGGCATAGTAGAAATGTTGAACGAGTCGTTCGTCGACAACGTTGGCGAATTCCAGCTTCGAATATACACCACCGGGCAGCATCTCATACTTCTTGACAGGTGGCATCAGATAGTTGGCCATCAAATCCAGGTCCTGGACAATCGGTGAGGCGCAGTCTATTTTAAGGGGAATATTTGTGTACTCTATGCCGAACCGGCTGGATCGTTCCTGGGCCTGCTCCGTCCACATCATCTGTGCTGTCTCGAAATTGCCCGAGGTCAGCATATCAAAGTACTCAGTGATAGCTTGTACGCCACCGTCGTTGCGGGCGAAGACCAGGGAGTGGGAGACAATACTGATTGTCAGAACAGCAGCAAATAATACGAATCTTTTCATACCATCTCTTTCGTTTGTTCTCTGATCAGCTCGAATGAGACCAATAATAAGTTTTTCTACACCATAAGTCCAGCAGTGTCGAAAAAAAAGCCCCGCAAGCGGGGCTTTCCCAGAGACAGCCTCCCCATTAGAACGTAAAGCCAACTGAAAACCTTTGAGTTGATTCAAGCCGTCCGAAATCCTGCCAGGAATAGTCGATCGCAAGGTCGGTGGAATTGGTAATTGAAGTAACCAGACCGCCACCGAACGAAACAGTCTCTTCCTCGTAGTTCAGTTTGTAACCGCCGCGCAGAAAGAACTTTTCATCGAAACCCCATTCGGCGCCAATCGATCCCTGCTGGTCATTGTCGTTGGGGTGTTTCAGGTCAGCCGACAGAGTGAGCAACGAGTTGGAACCGGCATATATGTCGTATGCCAAACCCACCCGGAAGGTCAACGGCAGATCATATGGAGTCGTCTTCAGTTCTGCCGCAAACGGATCATTAGACCCGTCGCCGCTCTGGTCATCATAACCAACATCGGTGCCGGAGAACTGAAGTTCCGGACCCAGATTGGTAACGCTCATTCCCATTCTCAACGAGCGGAAACCGGTGTATAACAAAGTCCCAAAATCAAAAGCGAAGCCTTTAGATTCCTCCTGGTATATCTTCTCACCGATATATTTGAATGTGGCACCAAAGGCAAACTTGGTCGTCAACTGACGTGCAAAAGAGATGCCGATGGCATAGGAACTGGCGTCGTATCGCTCACCGGTCCCGTCCGGCACGTCCGCGCGGGTTACTTCCTGTTCATCCATCGACAGCACGGAAACAGACGCCCCGAAAACCCCAACATCTTCGATATTCCGTGCCAGGGCCACGTAATTCAGATCGATATCGAGAATCCAGTTGACGTTGGTGAAGGCAATGGCTGTATTCTCAACCTCAACCAGACCGGCTGGATTCCAATACATTGAATATGCGTCGTTGGCCGCAGCCACCGCCGCCTCTCCCATCCCCTGGTAACGAGAACCCACACCGATCTTGAGGAACTGCGCACCGGCGGAACCGACCTTGGAGCCTTCAGCGAAGACCCCACCGGCCAGGGCCAATACAAACAAAATGGTTACAGTCTTTTTCACAATCCGGCCTCCTCTATTTGATGACGGCGAACCGACCCAGATGCTCGCCGTACGGAGATTCCACGTGGTATATGTATATTCCGGACGCCACCTGCTGGTTATTTACCGACATCAGATCCCACCAGGCCGTACCATCAGCATTATCATGTCGAATGGTCTCAACCAGATCGCCAGCCAAAGTGTAGATACGGATTGTACACTCGTCCGGCAGGTTCTCAAAAGCGAGCATCCCCTCATTGGCAGAGGTCTCGATCTTCGACCAGTTATGTATCATATAAGGATTGGGCACGACCCGAATATTCCCGAGTGATGACTGCGCGCTGGCCGGATTGACACCGTCAGCCTGGAAAGTAAAGACATCATCCGGGCCGTTCAGGGGTGCGCCCTGAATCGTTAGGACGTCTCCATCCACCGGATTAAAAACGGCGGGTTCAAGTCCCATCATCCAGCTGAAATAGGTTGGCCAGGCTACAGCAAAGGGATCAACAGTGGAATCGTACGGGTAGTTGACAACGATCAAGAGATCCCAGGGGTCCCAGGCACCATCAAGACCGAAGTCGTACACTGCCAGCGATACCCGCTGACTGGTGGAAGTGTTCCAGACCTCGAGCGGGACCGACCAGGCCGGACCAAGGCCGAGCGTGTCATTGAAGGCACTAGCTGCTGTATTGTTACCGGTATAGCGGAACTCATAGGTAGACCGGTAATGCTGATCACCGAAGGTAACACCATAGAAAAACTCAGTGATCGGACCGTAGAAAGAGGCCGGATCGGCAACCAGTGTCGTATCGGAGCCACCGAACTCGGTCTGGTCCATGCTTTGAGGTACATGGTCGGCATTCCTGACAACAACGCGCAATCCCTGAGCCAGTTCATACAGGCCGGGATCGCCCTCATAACGAGTTTGATCAACCAGCACGGTGTCACCAATGGTTTCGTTGATCAGGTGCCAGTAGGTCTGATCTGGCGTGTCCTCAAACACCACCTGGTAGCTGGCTCCCTGCAGGGACTCACGGTCGAAGACGATCGGGATGACCTCTCCCTCGGACGGAGAGTCAAAGCCGACATATTCATGCACCACCGTACCGGCCGCCTCATAAAACCCGGCCGGGTCACTACGGGGTCTTACCGCAACTATATTTGGCGCATAACCGGCGATACCAAATCCGGACTGGAGCGGATCCACACCGGTCTCACTGGCTCCGGTGTCTATCGCCACCAGGCAATACCAGTACTCAATACCATTATAGAGGCCGCTATCTATAAAACTGTGCTGGATCGGATCTCCCGGCGTATTCACCTTAAAGCTGGCAATCGTCTCATAATCAACCGTCAGACAGTTATTACCGGTGTTGTAAATCGGCTCTCCCCAGGTTATTCCCTGGTTGTCGCTGCGGTAAAGCTTGTACCCGGAAAAATCAGCTTCGCCGGAGAGCGGATCGATACTGGCCTCGGACGTATCATTCCAGTGCAGATATGCTTTCCTGTCTCCCGCAGTGGCGGTGAGCAGCGGCGTTACCGGCGGCTCCGGACCGACGTAGAAGTTGTCATAAAGCTGCTGCGCCAGGTCAGCATTGTTGCGGAACTCGGTACTGTCCTGCCCGGCAATCAGGGCATAGACGACTCGCACCGTCTTGCCGGCTTCCAGGCTGATCCCGCGAGTACACTGAATATAATACTGATCCCACGGTGCCAGCGGCGCGTCAAAGCCAACCGAGTCAAGGGATCTGAACTTACCTTCATCATCATCCGGAAGCAGCTCCCAGGCCCCGGTCCGAAAACCTGTCATACCGATACCATCCGGCGTCTCAAGATACTTGGTACCCATAATACCGGTTTTGCTTTTCCAGCCTTCGTCATAACTATCTTCGTCGTAAGTCCAGGCCAGGTTGGCCACAGAGTCGTAGGCCACCAGATCCCCCAGCCGACCGTTCTCACCGGTACCGTCAGGACCACCAACATCCAGATCAACATAGAGACCGAACGCAAAGTTATTGTAGTCCGTAGCTGAGTTATTGGTGATATCCAGTATCACAAACATGAAATCTTCATTATAGCAGTAGTTCCACTGCAAAACGGTATGCGTTATCTCCAGCCCCATCAGCGGCGTGCCGAGAGCAGCATCATTGAAACGGTAATGAGACTCCTGGAGCGAGATTGGTCCCCCCGGATAGAATACCGAGTCGAGAGAGTTATAGTTACGCCTGTAGACCCAGTCAGAAGAGTCAGCGTTCCAAACTCTCCAGCCATAGGCAGGGTTATTGTAGCCAAGGCCTACCGTATCTTCCAGATTATAGTCGTAATAACGGGTTGTATCGGTGGAAAGGAGAATCCGGTGTTGAAGGACGCTGGAGATCAGCGACGGTAATCCCTGAAAATCCTCATAGGTATTAGCCACCAGGGTATCACCGAAGGCGTCGACCGCACCCATCCAGTACCTGATCTCACCGATGTAGTCATGACCGGAATTGCGCGGCCATTCCCCTGAAGGGTAATCATAAAACTGGTAACCACCAATATAACCCCAGTTGTCAATCGTGGTGACGATGTTGCCCTTGTTGTGTGTTATCTGGTCGACCGTCAGTGGCGAAGGCATAAACATTGGCCCCGTGCTGTTGTCGCCACCATCCCGGGGATTCTTTACATCCAACGGTCTGGCGTCAACCAGTCCAGCCTGGAGTAGAACAATTACCAGAAGCCCGACTATGGCGACATATATTCTGCTACTTGTCTTCATCATTCTTCTCCGTTAAAATCTTAACTCAAACCCGCTTCTGATCGTCCGAGGTGGTGAATAGTGTTGCGGATCATGGTCATATAGCCGGTTGGCCTCGTCGATCTCGTCCTGACTGAGCTCCAGTCCAGCCTGATAACTGTTTGCATCATTATCCGGTAAACCGGTTCGATTATATACATCTATCACGTTCCGACGGTTGAAGAGGTTATCTACCTCGACAAAGAAGGTAAGACGGCGTTGACCGGCCAGCCGGAAATCCTTGTTGAAGCGCATGTCAACACTGTAGAGGGCGGGTAGCCGGTACTCGTTACGCTCGCCGAATCGGTTTCCGTTGACGTCCGTCTTCGTATATGGCAACCCGGAACCGTAATAACCTATCATTGTCAGACCCCAGGCACTGGGAAGCTTGAAACCAAGGAGACTTCCGCTCCAGTCATCCGGCACGTGGTAATCCAGTACCGCTGTAACGGTATGCCTCTGGTCAAAATCAAGCGGGTATTCGGTTACCGGCGGGATACTGTCGGACGTGTTAAGATTGTAATATGGTTCAAGAGCGTTCGACCCGTTCCCGTTGGCAAGCATGTAACCGTAAGACACGGAACCACTGAGATATCCATCACCCTGCAGTTTCTCAATCGAGATATCAATCCCCTTTACCGAACCGTAGTCCTCATTGGTGAACTTGGTCACCGTAATCGTATTCACCTTGAATGAGCGAGTTGTTACGAGGTCCTCTATGTCCTTGATGTAGGCGGTGATGTCAAACCGCAGGTCCTCTCCGACCAGGTGGTCAAGCCCAAGTTCGTAGGACGTTGTTTGCTCCGGTGCCAGGTCCGGATTGCCCAGCAACGGCAAACCGGATGAAATGTCACCCTCCGGATTGAAATACAGGTACTTGAAGCGAGGCATCTGGTAATAAACACCGTAGTTGAAGTGCATGACCGACTTTGTTGAAATCGGGAAAGACACTCCAAGACGCGGTGACCAGCGTGATTTGGACTCCGCTTCCCTGTATCTGGCCACGGTATCCTCGGGAGTGTAGTTGTAAGCGATGTCGGCGTCACGCCAGTCGTATCGTAGCCCGATATTGACGATAAAATCGGCATACTCGATCTTGTCCTGAAGGAAAGCGGACACGTATACCGGGTTGCTTGAGTACTTTTCGCTGTATGGTTTGGTATTGAAAAACTGCTTGAAATCCTTAAAAATGTCGTACCGACGATACTCAAACCCAGCCTTGAACTGGTTGGCCTTGTCCACCTGCTTAACCAGACTGCCGTTGAAGGAATTGTATTTCGTTTCACGGTATGAATACGTTGGGTTATAATCATCTCCCGAGGTGAATCCGAACAACTCATAGGGATCAGTATAATCCGGATCATTGCCGTAGTTCTCTTCATGAATGGTGCCGTTGTAGACACCGTCCTCATCTTCAGAATAGCCCGGCCAGTCGCGCCAGTACGTGTCCATGAGGTGACCCGGAGCCTTTAGTGTCCAGGTAGAGAAACGGTTGAAGCTCGCTGACAGGATTGTCCGCTCGCTAAAGCTGTAACTACCGGACAGTCCGGCCAGATAAGCGCGTTTCTCAAACGACGACAGGCCGTCGAGGTTAAAATCATACGAACGGCCGTTGACGTCCCGGTGCGTGTACAGGTCTCCCTTGGCATCGTGAACCGTCAGATTCGTTTTCAGCTTCAACCTGGGCGTCGGCTGCAGCGATAGCTTGGCGGCACCGGTATAATTGGTTGACCGGTCGTGCGGCAGGTAGGAATTGGTCTTCATGTATTCCCCCGCCGAGAAGAACGAGTACCGTTTGCCATCGGCGCCTGGAATGGGACCGGACAGATTGAAGCTGAGGGATCGATCGCCCACACGTTCGATGCCACCCCAGTCCGCACCGTGTACGTTATAAGGCTGGGTAAAACCCTCGTAGACACGAACACGGCCGCGGTAGCGAGCCCCTCCCACAGGAGTGATAGCGTTGACGACACCGGAAAGCGCCTCCCCGTATTCTGCGCTGAAACCTCCCGAGGTCAGCGACAGCTCTTCAAGGGCAGTCGGCATGATGCGTATGCCGGATGTCGCGACAAACGGATCCTGCACCGAGAAACCATCATAGTAGTATGAGATCTCTCCGGAACGACCGCCTCTGACGTGGAGTTCATCTTCACGATCTGTCACCACGCCGGGATAATTCGTCAGAATCGACTGAACGGTAATGATGTTCGGCAGATTCCGCAACCGGTCGGACGTGAAGATGACGCGCGACGCTGTCAAGTCTTTCTGAATTATCGGCTCCGATGCATAGACAACCATCGACTCGCCCAACTCGATGGCCATCTGCTGCAGTTCAAAATCGGCCGGTGTTGTCAGGTCAAGGAGTACTCTCACTGCTTTTCGTGTGACCCCCTTGAAGCCAACGTGCGAG
>JAOZPL010000091.1 GCA_029932795.1 Candidatus Zixiibacteriota bacterium
ATCCGGCAAAGTAATGAGGTTCCACTGAACCGATAACGAATATCCCGGCTGCTTCGAGCACCCGGCTATTAATGAAAACCTCACCGCCGATGCTGTCCACGCCGATGCTTGTCATCGCCGCATAATCTCGAGAGTCGTGATGGGTTAAACGAGGATGCACCCGGTCATAGTAAGGTCCAAATATCCTGGTCAGGTGCTCTCGAGCGGGAGCGTCATGAGCCCCCGTCGCGATCAAGAACTCGGCCCGGTCAAGGAGGCCGTGATCGATCCGATCCAGAAACCCTAGAATCTTTGATGTCGGGGTATTTCTGTGTCCATCATTAACGACCAACAACAGTGGCTCACAAGACAGGAAGGCATGCAGGTCATCACCGTCATCAGCTTCGTCGGGGATGGCAGGACGATTCGTGTCCTCTATTCGCGGAGTGAAGATATCCACATCCGCCTCTGGCGGTATCTTCACCTGCAACTCCGCTTCACTGTACGCCAATTTGACTTCCATTCGTAGGTGTTTTCAGACCGGATGGCAAAACCGCAATCCGATATCAAGACGATCTATACAAAACTAACCGAGCCGCAAGCCTCCCCACCTTCTACTTTTTAAGCTTGGCCGCCTCACGAAAGCCGATTTCCAGCGCTTTTTTATTTTTCTCCTCTGTCCCCCGGGGGGCTCGGCCCAGCACGGTTTCGGTCAACGCTTCCCGGCTAACAATACCGGTCAACTCGGCGATAGCGGCCAGGGCAATCACATTGGCAACCATTACATGCCCGGCTTCTTCCCGGGCTAGTTGGGTGAACGGCAGGCCATAGTGTTTGTCAGTGGGCACTTTCGTTACAAGGGTGTCATCGACAATAAGGATACCATTCTCTTTAAGATCAGGATAATAAGCATCCAGCGCTTCCTGCGTCATGGCCAGAAGAAGGTCAAACTTCATTGCTTTTGGATAGAAGATTTCGTTGGAAGAGACAACAACATCAGCTTTGGAAGCTCCGCCGCGCGCCTCCGGTCCGTACGACTGGGTTTGCACAGTGTTCTTTTCACCGGTGGAGCCGATGGCCTCGGCCATGATAACCGCACCGAGAATCATACCCTGACCGCCAGAGCCGGAGAGCCGCATCTCAAACCGGTCTTCCGGGACTTCAATTTTGTTAATCCGTTCGTTAGCCATGACTATTTCCCTCCCTGCAGAGAATCGATCACACGCTGATACTCGTCACAAAACTCTGTTTTCTCCGTTCTGTACAGAGTGCCGATGACAATCTTTCCCTCGAGTTCTTCCTCACTCATTTTCTTTGCTTTCCCGAGCATGACGGCGTTCTCCTTAAACGATTTGATCATAGCCACGGCGTCACCCTTACGATTAAGCCGACCAAAATACGTCTGACAGTTGGAAATGGCTTCGATGAACGCAAAACCACTGTGCGCCAGCCCCCCGGCAATCATCTTCTCCATCTGTGTGGCGTGGTAAACGGTTGTCCGCCCAACGTAGGTGGCCCCGGCCGCCCTGGCCAGCTCACACGGTTCAAAATGCTTCTCAACATTTCCGTACGGTGTGGTCGTGGAGAAGGCACCGGAGGGTGTTGCGGGAGAGCCCTGACCGCCGGTCATACCGTAGATGGCGTTGTTGATGAGAATAGTAGTAATGTCGATGTTTCTTCGGCAGGCATGAATGAAGTGATTACCGCCTATAGCCAGGGCATCGCCGTCCCCGGTGATGACAATCACTTTCAGATCCGGCCGGGCGAACTTAACCCCCGTGGCGAAGCCCAACGCCCGGCCATGCGTGGTGTGCAGAGCATTGAAGTCGAGATATATAGGCATCCTGCTGGAACATCCGATGCCCGATACCATAACGACTTCATCCTTGGAATAGCCGAGCTTATCAACTGCCCGGATGATAGCGCTCATTATAATCCCATTACCACATCCAGCACACCATACACTGGGCATTTTCTTATGTGGACGCAGGTATTGAAGAATAACATCGGATTTCTGTTTCACGGCAGTAGCCATCAGAGCACCTCCTCCAGCTTCTCGAGAAGCTGCATGGGAGTGAGAATTTCACCGTCGTAACGTCGCAAAGAGTGAATAGAAACATCGGGTGGAAGTACCCGGCGGACTTCGTTCACGATCTGCCCCATATTCAGCTCGGCGACAATCACTTTGTTGCATCGATTACACAACTCCGCCAGTTCCTTATCAGGAAATGGCCAGATAGTGTAGAGCTGCACACCACCCACCTTAACGCCGGCCTTCCGGGCGATATCAATAGCCTGAAAGGCGGTCCGAGAGACGGAACCGTAGGAGACGAACGCAATCTCAGCGTCTTCCATCATCTCCACGCGGAGTTTGATGATTTCCTCTTTGTAATTCTCTATCTTGTTTCGGAGCTTGTCCAGTTTGGGGGTGATTTCCTCCGGCTTGTTGGTTGTAAAGCCCATCTGGTCGTGTGTCAGGCCCGTTACAATGTAGCGATACCCATCACCGTAACGAGGCATCGGCGTCACCAGATTAGGCGTCCTTTCAAAGGGGACAAACTCTTCCGGAGGACAGGTTGGTCTGACCCGTTCAAGTACCTCTATTTCCCCGGGTTCGGGCAACGTGATGATCTCACGCATATGACCCATCACTTCATCGAGCAGAACCGTTACCGGCGTGCGGAATCGTTCCGCGAGGTTGAAAGCGCGAATTGTCTCGGAGACCGTATCGCTGATCGTCGAAGGCGCTACGGTGATAGCGGTAAAGTCGCCATGCGGTCCCCACCGGGCCTGCATGGTATCGGATTGACTGACCTTGGTCGGCAGTCCGGTGGAGGGACCACCACGCTGGACATTGACGATCACGCACGGTGTTTCCGTCATGTATGCATACCCGATATTTTCCACCATCAGCGAATAGCCCGGCCCGGAGGTTGCGGTCATGGCCTTCAACCCGGCAATGGAGGCACCGACCACGGCGGCAATTGACCCAATCTCATCCTCCATCTGGATGAACCGACCGCCTATCCTCGGTAACTCACGGGCGCAGCCCTCGGCGATCTCAGTGGAAGGGGTAATCGGGTAACCGGCGTAGAAACGCATACCGGCGTAGATGGCGCCGTGAACACAAGCCAGGTTGCCCAACATCAGAACCCGTTTCTTTTGTGCCATAAGTGTCCCCTTCCTACCTGTAGTTGGACGTTATCGCAAAATCAGGACAGTGCACCCAACAGATGGTGCATTGAGTACAGTTCTCAGGGCGTGCCAGAAGGGGCTTGCCCTCGCGATCAGGTTCAAAAACCTGCTTGGGACAAAGAGCAATACAGATATTGCACGCTTTACACCAGTCATAGTTGATATTAAGCGGGGGCGGACCCTGGCTGTAGTCGTACTTGCTTGCTGTCGCAGGGCTGGATGAACTTTCGCCAGCCCGGCTTGAGTCATTCATAACATCTCCTCTGAGGGACAGGTATGCACAGCATACCAACTAACGTAGACATTCTATTTGCGTTTTTTCCTGGCGGTCACAGTTCGTCTGGCTGTGGACCTCTTCCTGGTTGTTAACTTTTTACCTGCCATCTTTACAGTTGCCTTCTTCCGGGTTACCGGTCTGCCCGGTTTTGCCTTCGCCCTGCTTTTTTTCATCGCTTCCTTTAGTAAGCCCGGGATTTCAGTTGGGGAACCCGCGACAGGAATACCAACTTTGTTCAAAGCAGCAATTTTCTCCGCCGCCGTTCCTGATCCACCGGAGATTATCGCCCCGGCATGTCCCATACGCTTCCCGGGCGGAGCCGTTTGACCGGCTATGAAAGCTACCACCGGTTTGGTCACGTGCTTCTTGATATACTCAGCGGCCAGCTCCTCATCGCTGCCGCCGATCTCGCCGATCATCACAATCGCCCTGGTTGCTTTATCCGCCTGGAATGCCTCCAGGCAATCAATAAAGTTCGTGCCGATCACCTGGTCACCGCCGATTCCGATGCAGGTGGTCTGCCCCATGTTCTCCAGCGTAAGCGCCCAGATAGCTTCGTAAGTCAACGTGCCTGAACGGGAGACAACACCGACATACCCTTTCTTAACGATTGTGCCGGGCAGGATGCCGACTTTGCACTGATCGGGAGAGATCACACCGGGGCAGTTGGGGCCGACCAGACGAGCACCTCTCGCTTTCACATAAGGCACCACTTTCATCATCTCGTTAGCAGGAACACCTTCGGTGACACAGACGATCATCTTGATACCGGCATCAGCAGCTTCGTAAACAGCATCGGCAGCGAACGCCTGCGGTACGTACACGACGGAGGTATTGGCACCGGTCTGCTCAACCGCTTCGGCAACAGTGTTGAAAACAGGTATCCCGGCCACACTTGAACCGCCTTTGCCGGGCGTTACACCAGCGACAACCTTGGTGCCGTACTTTTTCATCTGCTCCGCATGAAAGGAACCATCACGACCGGTGATACCCTGAACCACCAGCTTCGTTTTCTTGTCTACGAATATTGACATGGTTTCGTTTCCCTTCCCATCTTCCCGAATTACATTCCCACTCCTGCCAATTCAATCGCTTTCATTACCACCTTGTCGAGCGTCTCGGCCGTTGGGAGTTTTACCTTCGCTAGAATCTTCTGTGCTTCCCGTTCGTTGGTGCCGGTCAACCGCACGACTACCGGAACCGAAGGTTTGAACTGATCGAATGCTTTCACAATACCGTTGGCCACGTCGTCACAGCGAGTGATGCCACCGAAGATATTGATCAGAATCGCACGAACATTCTGATCCGAGAGAATAATCTGCATGGCGTTGACGACCTTCTGCGGGTTGGAGGAACCACCAATGTCAAGAAAGTTGGCCGGTTCACCCCCGTATCGTTTAACCAGATCCATAGTGGCCATGGCGAGGCCGGCGCCATTGACGATGCAACCAATGTTCCCGTCCAGTTTGACATACGACAGGTCCGCCTCACGCGCCTTAACTTCCCCCGGCTCCTCGGCCTCTACGTCACGCATGGCCGCGATGTCCCGCTGGCGATAGAGTCCGTTGTCGTCGATATTAATCTTGGCATCCAATGCCACAACCTTGCCACCGGGTGTTGAAACAAGTGGATTGATCTCGACCAGCGAGGCATCGTTCTTCCAGTAGACATCGTACAGTTTCATTATAATATCAGCCGTCTGTCTCACCTGACCGATATCGCGGTACAGCTTATAGGCAAGATTTCGCGCCTGAAAAGCTTTGAGCCCGACAACCGGATCGACATACAACTTATGAATCTTCTCGGGAGTTTTAGCAGCGACTTCTTCGATGTCGATGCCGCCGGCAGCCGAAACCATGATAACCGGCTTATGGGAGGTACGATCGAGAATGATACCCACGTACGCCTCGGAGAGAATCTCCACCGCCGCCGTAACCAGAACTTTCCCAACTGTCAAGCCTTTGATGTTCATGCCTAGGATTTGCTGCGCCAGCACCCTCGCCGCCTCGGCGTTCTCGGCATACTTGATTCCACCGGCCTTTCCGCGGCCACCGACATGCACCTGTGCTTTGACCATCACCGGCTGGTTCAGCCTTTCAGCGATCTGAAACACATCACTAATCGAGGCGGCTACTTCGCCATCCGGAACAGGTATGCCGGCCGCGGTAAATATCTGTTTTGCCTGATACTCGTGAATCTTCATTAGTCACCTTACCTCGTTGCTATCCGCATTATCATTCACACTACTCCTCTGATAGAACTCTCGGGCCAGTGATTCCAGGGCCTTTCTCGTGTTCAGCGACGGATCATCCAGGACCGCCTCCATAAGATACTCCAGAACCTGGCCGATCATGGGGCCTGGCTCCATGGCAAACATGGTCATAATATCATGGCCGTTAATGGCCAGGTCTTTGTATCCAAACGGTGGTTTGCGATCGATTTCCGCGCGAATCTCCGCTTCAAATTCGTCGACGTCCTCGGACGTATACCCCATTCCCTGCGCTTTGACATCGGCCCGGCGAAGGTCCAGCAGATCGAATATCAGATCCGTGCCGACCCGCCGGATAAGCCGACGGAGTCCCTTGTCTCCCACATCAACCGTGAACATGTGCCGTTCCACCAGCATGGCTACGTCATCGATGAGATCATTGGCGTAGCGGAGACGCCGCATCACACGCCTTGCCGTGCGGCTGCTGGCCGACTCGTGACCATAAAAGGTAGCCCCTGTTTCAATAATTCGCTTCGACTGCGGTTTCCGGATATCATGAAACAGGGCCGCCAGACGAAGGCGAAGCACTGGCTTGCAATAATCAATCGTGTAAAGAATGTGTTCAAACACACTATATTTATGGTAACCACCGGGCTGGTCAACACCTACGCATTCCTCAAGTTCGGGGAGGAACTCCTTCAACAGACCGGTTGCCTGCATGATATGAAAACCCACAGAGGGCTCCGGAGCACGAAGAAGAAGCTTGTTCATTTCTTCGGCGATTCGCTCTGACGATACTGTGTTTATAAGTGATGCGTGTTTCCTTAGCGCCTTAAACGTCTCCGGTTCTATGGTGAAGTTGAAGCGGGCTGCAAACTGAACCGCCCGCAACATGCGAAGCGGATCGTCCTCGAACGACGCCTCTGAGGTCATCCGCAACTGTCTTTTCTCAAGATCCTCACCACCGCCCAGAGGATCAATCAGTTCCTCGTTGTCGAGCGCCAGAGCCATGGCATTGACCGTGAAATCACGGCGGACGAGGTCGTCCTCAACCCTGAGGTTGGGATCAAAGGCAACCTCGAATTCTTTATGTGCGACGCCAGTAGAGTGCTCCCGTCGCGGAAGTGTAATATCAAACGTATGCTGTGAGCCGGATATGGACTGGGTGAACTTAATGACACCAAAGCTCCTCCCAACCAGATCAACCCGGCCATGCCGCTTCAGGATGCCTGTCAGATCGTCATACGGAATACCGGTGACAAGATAGTCGTGATCCTTGATGCTGCGGTTAACCTGAAGCAAACTGTCCCGCACAGCCCCACCGACTTCATAGATACGTCCCCAGCGCAGTATATCGTCGATTGTCTCGCGTGAAAGCCTACACATAATCAATCAGGTACTATTTTTGTCCCCGCTTCACCTGCAAGAGCTCTGCGGGCATTTTTGAAGGAACTGATCGTGACCATTTCACCGCCGCTCTCAAGAAAAGTAATGGCGGCGCGGATTTTAGGCCCCATCGAACCCGGCGGGAAATGGCCTTCATCAAAATACTGCCTGATTTCCGAGAGGGTACACTGGTCAAGTTGCCGCTGGTTGGGCTGGCCAAAATTGATGGCCACTTTATCCACCGAGGTAAGAATGGATAGAATCTCAGCGTCAATCTCGCGCGCCAGCACCGCTGACGCTAGGTCCTTGTCGATGACAGCGTCCAGGCCCTCGTAGTTCCCGTTATCATCTATGTATACTGGGATGCCACCACCACCACCGGCGATCACAATCGTACCGGATAATACTAACTGTTTGATCGTTTCCGCAGCTGTAGCATGATATGGTTCCGGAGACGGCACCACTCGCCGCCAACCACGATCGGCATCTTTCTTTACCTCCCAACCCCGTACCCGGCGAAACCTTTCGGCTTCCTCTTCCGTGTAGAACTGACCGATGAACTTGGTGGGGTTGTTAATAGCCGGATCGTCCTTCCTGACCAGCATTTGGGTGATGATAGTCACCACCGGGCGATTGATCCGCTCGTGCTGAAGGCGGTTCTGCAGTGACTGCTCAATCATATATCCCATGCCTCCCT
>JAOZPL010000092.1 GCA_029932795.1 Candidatus Zixiibacteriota bacterium
AATCGGCCGGTGTTGTCAGATCAAGGAGTACTCTCACTGCTTTTCGTGTGACCCCCTTGAAGCCAACGTGCGAGACTACGAGATCGTACTTCCCGACGGGCACACTAATGATGAAGTACTCTCCGTCTTCGTCCGTTTTAGTTACCAGGTTAGTGCCTAACACCCGAACTGTAGCCCCCACAAGCGGCACCTCCGACCTAGAATCTGTCACCGTCCCGGAAATTTTGCCGGTCACACCTGCCTGGGCCGGCACAAATGCAATCCCCAGAAGGAAGACCAGGACAATTACTATACAGTTTGACCACCGTGTACTCAAGGCAACCTCTCCAGTGTTATGAGATTTTCGTTTGACACTATATTCCGACAGACTAATGTTCCGCGGTTTGATAAACATTAACTACATAGAATTATCGACCCGCCCGGTATAAACTTGACTTTGAGATTCAGGTATTCAAACATATCCGGGGGCAACCATTGTCAGATCAGTCAAGTTTCGCACGTTTAACCCGATAATTAGCTGAGAAACAAGACAGGTATATGTATGTCTGTTCTCTCATGGCATGATAAGCCATTGTGTTACAATGAAGTAACAACTAGTGGGATTCTCAACTTCCGTGGCTGGCAGTTTTAACAATGTAATTATCCGGCTTATTTGCCTTGGCTGCCTGCTGTTGACAGGGGCATCCGAGGTACTGGCCGGAAGAATCGTTATCCTTACAACAGATAGTCTGACTGCAACCAGGCGCACGGTCAGCGGTGCCAAGAAAGTAATCCGGAGTGAGCATCCGGAGGCTGTACTCACCCAGTACTGCCTTTCGCCCAATCGCCAAGTACACGCCGAGCAGATCGAGCGTATCAAAGTGGAGAATCCTGACGTCATCCTGACGGTCGGAAGTGCCGCCACCAAGATGGCGCAGAATGACCTCGGCGAGACCCCAATCGTCTTTTCGGCTGTCCTTTACCCGGCCATCTCAGGATTTGTGAAATCGCTTTCCCGTCCTGGGAAGAATACCACCGGGGCTTCGCTGAACATCCCGCCGGACGTTCAATTCCGCAACTTCCAAAAAATTGTTCCGAATCTTAAAACAATCGGCGTCCTCTATACAAAAAATACTGCTCCGCTGATACCGCCATCTAGGGTGGTTGCCGGAAAGATGGGAATGCGCCTGGTGGCGATCGAGGTCAACCACGAACGGGAACTGCCCGGGGCGCTTGATTCTCTGGCTAAAGTATGCGATGGTATCTGGTCTGTTGCAGATCCTACTCTTTTTAGTCCGCAATCGACCAAGTTTATCCTGCTGCGCACTATCCGCCGTGGGATACCTTTTATGGGCTTCTCTCATCACGTGGTCGAATCCGGAGCCCTGTTTGCCCTTGACTTTGACTACAAAGCGGTCGGTCGCCAGGCCGGACATATGGTCAACCGCATTCTTGATGGCGCCAACCCGGGGAATATTGCCGTTACTTCCCCTGATATCATATGGTTCCACTACAATGAAAAAACGGCTAACCACATCAATGTGGTCATCCCTGATGAAATGGTGGCTGTGGCCAAAGAGGTGTACCGATGAGACTCTTTGGTCAACTGGTGAAACTCAATCTGCGAACAAAGTTCGTGGCGCCGATATCGGCCATGGTGATCGTTAGTATCCTCATTGTCAGCGGATACCTCCTGCAGCGTCAGTCAGATAGTTTCCGTCGAGAGCTTGAGACCAACGGCGAAACAATGATCAAGATGTTGGCCATCAATGCTGAGAGCGGTGTCCTGTTCGAGTCTTCGTATGAGTTGGAGGAATTGTTGCAGGTCCTGGCGCCGTTTGAGACGGTGGTGTTCGCGGTCATCACCAACCTGGAAGGTGACGTACTATCGCAGACCGGTTCTTACGACATCGACTCCGACCAGTGGTCGCTGGCGGAAGTCCCGCAGTCCGATGAAGGTAAGCTGCAAGATGTACATCATGTGATCGACCGCTCAGGAAGAGAGATTCTCGTCATGATGGCGCCAGTCATGACACAGAAAGAAACCATCAGCCGGGAGAACCTGGGTATCACCAGCGGTCTTAATCAGTCTATCTCTTATACTTATACGCCGAAACTGATCGGCTACATCGCCCTTGGCCTCTCAATGGAGAATGTCAACCAGTCAATTGCCAGTGCCCGTGAGGCCGTCATAATGCTGTCTATCCTGGTCGTTATCACCACCATAATCATGGTAACCTTTATCGTCAACGCAGTGGCTAAACCGGTTACGGAACTAGTGGAAGTCACGGATCAGATCAGCCGCGGCGACCTCAGCCGGAAAGTCGAGATTAACCAGCGCGACGAGATCGGTCATCTGGCCCGGACGTTCAACGTCATGATCGAGTCGCTCAAGCAATCGCGTGACGAGATCGAAGAGTATAACCGCAATCTGGAAGAGAAGATCATTGAACGGACCCAGCAACTCGAAGCCGCTCAGGCGCAACTTATCCAATCCGAGAAGATGAGCGCCATCGGCCAGCTCGCCGCCGGTGTAGCTCATGAACTAAATAACCCTCTGGGGGGAATCCTCGGCTATGCTCAGTTCACGCTCGAAAAGCTACACAAGCATTGTGACGACACGGCAACAACCAAGGATATTGAAAGCTATATACGATACGTCTCCGATATTGAGATGCAGGCGCGCCGCTGCAAAACGATTGTACAGAACCTGTTGAAGTTCTCCCGCTCTTCTCGAACCGCGGAGTTTGAACCGGTGGATCTTAACAAGGCTATCGAAGAAACTGTCTCCTTCGTAGAACACCAACTGCACATGAACCAGATTGACCTTGAAGTTGCTCTAGCTCCAGATCTTCCGAGAATCCAGGGCAATACCAGTCAGTTACAGCAGGTTTTCACGAACCTTATTATCAATGCCATGCATGCCTCAGAACCGGGATCGGTCATCAGAATTGTCTCGCGGTACTCCCCGGCTGTCGGGGAATTCGGGGGAGCAGTGGAACTGCTGTTCCTCGACCACGGCCATGGGGTTTCTAAGGAGAACCTCAAGAAGATTTTCGAACCCTTTTATACGACCAAGGAAGTCGGCAAGGGGACCGGTCTGGGACTCTCCGTCAGCTACGGAATCATCAGGGAGCATGGAGGTGAGATACTAGTCAGCTCGGAAGCGGGCGAGGGCAGCACCTTTACGGTGATCTTGCCGGTGCAGAAAACGCCTCTCCACTCCGATAAGACCAGGGAGAGCCAACCAGACCAGAGGGCCTAGACAGGGTTACCATTGATGAGTACGGAGAACGTACAATCCATTCTTGTCGTTGATGATGAGGCAATCATCCGAGACTTTCTTGCTGAGGTTCTGGAAGATTACAACATCGTTCTCGCCAGCGACGGCGACGAGGCAATCGAAAAACTTAAAGCCCAGCAGTTCGATCTCGTTATCACTGACCTGCGGATGCCCAGAGTCCCCGGCGAAGAGGTGGTGAAGACGGCGAGAGAGATCGATCCGAAAACCAAGGTGATTGTAATCTCCGGTTACTCCAGCTTGCACACCCTGAGCTGTTCGGTCAGTTGCGGCGCTTGCGCGTTTCTATCAAAGCCCTTCAGCATACAAGAGTTAATGCAGGCAGTTACAAACGCATTGAAAGGATAGTAGTCGAAACGTGGCGAATATCTTGGTTGTAGATGATTCAACCGTAATGAGAAACCTGCTGAGGGAGTTTCTCACCGACGCCGGCCATGCTGTTGAAACGTCCGACGACGGTGAGGACGGTCTGCAGAAGGCCCTCTCAGGTCATTACGACATATGCATCTGTGATATGCATATGCCAAAGGTAAATGGATACGAACTTCTCTGTCGGGTCACCGAGGGAAAACCCCACATCACGGTGATATTCACCGATTCAATGCCCGACAGTGTATCCGAAAAAGTCCAGCAGTCCGGTTCCTACCATCTCCTGAGAAAACCGTTCGAACTTACCCAATTGAGGGCCATCCTGGATAAAATCCTAAAAACGGTGGAATCTCCATGAACGAGCCACAAGAGCAAACATCCCGTATCCTGGTCGTTGATGACGAGGAGATTGTTCTCTCTTTCGTCACTGACGCACTGGACGACGAAAACTGTGAGGTCGTGAAGGCCTCCAGTGGTGAGGAGGCACTGCAGGTCATCTCTAAACGGCCTTGTGATCTCATTCTGACTGATATCCGCATGCCCAAGATGGATGGTATCACACTGGCGCATAAGGTGCGCCAACTACAACCGGATATCAGTGTCATCTTCATGACCGGTTATGCCAACCTCAATTCGGCCAAGGATGCCATCAAGGAGGGGGCCGCCGATTACATCATGAAGCCGTTCGAGCTGACCGAGATCCGCCAGGCAGTTCGCAACGCTGTCCGGAAGAGGATTGAAGCGGAACGAAAGAGTTCCGACCACCAGCTCAAGAGCCTGTCGGACCTCAACCATATGCTCTTCACTGCCGGCGACCGGAAAACATTGATCATCTCCTCGCTGAAATTCGCCATCATGCACCAGCGAGCGGACCACGGATCGATACTTTATCGTGACCCTGAGAACGACCGCTTCGTGACCATATCGATCCACGGCGATACTACACACGAACAAGGGCTTCACTCCGAACCGCTGTCCTCCTGCCTGAAAAACATGGACATCGCTCAGGTGCTTGGCCCGGTGATCGTAACCGACCTCAGCGAACACCCGATCTACAAACAGCAACCCGATCCGGCTCTAAGGCGTTACCTCTACCCTGACTGGATGACAGATGAAATGCAGATGGTCGTGGTCCCGATTGCCAGGGCGAATACTTTCTACGGCATGATCATGCTGGGATTCGCCGAGGACACGGTCAGACTCACTGAAAACACCTTGCAATTCCTCTCGATCACGGCCAGTCAGTTAGCCATCACGCTTGAAAACCTGTCATTGCTGGAACAGACACGAGAGGCCTACACCAAACTGAAAGAACTCCAGGATGAGACGATCCAACTGGAGAAGATGGCCACCAGGGGGGAAATGTCCGCGGAGATAGGGCACGAGCTCAACAACTTCCTGGGTGTGATAGCCGGCAGCACCTCCCTTTTGGATTTCCATTTGAAAAAACAGAACTACCACGAATTGGAGCGACACGTCAATAACGTGTCTGAGACGCTGGAAAGGATAAAGACCTTTACGGCTAACCTCGTTGACCTCCAGCCGATCTCTTCAGAGAAAGAAGTTATCTGTTTTGACCGTCTTATCACCGAAGTGGTCGAATACCTCAAACCGCAGAAGCGGTTTCGAGGCGCGAAAATTGAGATGAGCGGATTACATCAGGAGATTCCGTTCAGAGCCGACGCAACCCAGATTCAGCAGTTGTTGTACAACCTGTTTAACAACGCCGCTGACGCCACCGAGGGAATGGAAAACCGCCTGGTCAAAGTGTCGTTGGCCATAGAACCGAATGGTTCCTCATTCACGTTCAGCATCCAGGATAATGGCGTCGGGTTTGACCAGGAGATGCTGACCCGAGCATTTCAGGAGAGGTTTACAACCAAGAAAACGGGACACGGATTCGGCCTGGTTGTCTGCAAGCGAATTATTGACTACCACAGTGGCGAACTAAAAATCGACTCCACACCAGGCAAAGGCACCACCATCACTGTCAGGTTCCCCATGGCGTTACCGGTCGAGCAACCTGTATAGAGACCTTTCTCCTCTCCCATCCTCTTTACGCTCACCCTGCTGCGGAGACATGATGGAGGCCCACTAGAACCTTCGGCTTCCCCGCTGCGTCAGCGCTTCCCCCCTGGCACAGAGAGGACAATCTTTCGGGTCCCAGCTTTCAGCAGAGACGCTTGTCAGCGGTACAAACGGATACTCAAACTTCACTGCTCCGCCGGAGCGTTCCAACAGTGTGCCGATACCAACAATCTCAGCCCCGTACGACACCACCAGATCGATGACCTCATGGACAGAGCGTCCGGTCGTCAGGATGTCGTCGACAATAAGAACCTTCTGCCCCTTCTGAAGAGAAAAACCCCGCTTGAAAACACGAGTACCCTTATCACCTGCCTCAGCGTAAATGGATTCAATGCCCAGGTAACGGGCCACTTCATAGGCAATGATAATACCCCCGGTCGTTGGCCCCACCACCGTCACGGCTTCAGAGCCACGAAAACGGTCAGCCAGTTCCCTGCAAAGGCGGGTACAGATCGCCGGATTCTTCAGGAGCGTAAACTTCTCATAGTAGACATCAGAGTGACGTCCCGAAGTTAACTTGAAATGCCCCGTCAGAAGAGCGTGCGAATGTCTGAACAGGCCCAGTATCTCATCCGAGTTCATATATCCTCCGTACGAACAGCTGTTCCGGTTGCTCCCGGCTCATTATAACCAGACTGAACAAAAAGTATCAAAATCTGCAGCCTACGGCAATAGCTCAAAAAAACAATTGTGAGAATTCAAAAAAGAGTGTTATCTTATAATAGGAGAAGGAGAGAGTTGAGTCATTTGAAAACCTTTAACACCTCTCCTAATGAAGGTCGTCTCTTCTTCGCTGCGTGAACGCCGGGACCCTTCCTCCAAGGATGGTAGCGAACACTAAATGCGAGAGGTGGCTGTAAAAACCCTTTACCGTACCGAGTTGAGAGTTTCTTTCAAATCACGACGCTCTCTCCGTAAAAAACATGACCGCCCGGCAACGGGCGGTTTTCTTTGGGAAAAAGCTTGAAGGCGCCGGTATTACCTTGAGGTTAGCCCGGCTGGAATCAGTCAAATGACAGGTCGGAGGCCCCCTGACCGATGGCGGTCTTTCCGCCAATGGCTCTCTTGATCGCCTGTTCGTAACTGATTGACTCGTTGGTTCGCTTTACAACGATAAAGTAGCACTCCGTACCAGCCGAGGCGACATAGAGACGGTCTCTTTCGACCTCAAAAACCCCCTTCTCGCGTTTGATATCAACACCCGGTAACCGCAAAAAAACATCGACCAGTTCACGTAGATTTTTAAACACCGCACCAAAAGCCTGCCTGAAGCTCTCGGAGTTTTTGCCCCCGATCAGATTCCCTTCGTTATCCAACCGATATACTCGCTGAACCCCGGAGATAGAGTGCAGATGATCGTATATTGTAAGGCTCCGGCTGCTGATTCCGGTCAGCCCCCCGATTTCCACACCCAGGTTTCTGGAGCTGTCTTCGATGATTTCGAGAATCTCAGCATGCTGGCGCTTGATGGACCATTCGGCCCGCGCTTGTTCCTCCAGCGACTCAATCGATTTATCAAGGTTGCGTTCAATCTTGTGCAGCACCTGACCGGCGTTGAGAATAGTGGTCGTAATTCTTGGTGCCGGTCGCTCAGCGTATTCTGTCTGCACCTGTAGAGATAGCCCCCGACGTTGCACTTCGGAAGTGCGCCCGGCCGGTATGTACTTGCTCGTTTTCATACAACTTGCCGAAGGCTGCGGATGTCAACCCCGGTCATTCTTCTATCGGCAGAATCAGCAACTGGAATAACCGCAGGATGGACAACAGTAACAACCGGAGTCAAACCTCATCGGTGAGGCGCACTCCGGACAGATATCTACAACCGGCACTTCTTGCGATGATTCAGTGGAATCGGCCCGCGACCCGAAATGCTTCTGCAGAATCTGGGCAATTGCGTCGGGT
>JAOZPL010000093.1 GCA_029932795.1 Candidatus Zixiibacteriota bacterium
AGGTCATGTAAATGCGGCCGCGATCCGTTGACCAGCCGTTCGTCCTGGCCTCGTTGTACGAGAAATGACGGTTACAATAATTATACCGATCGATCATCTCCAGACGATTTTCGATAATCCTCGTGCTGGGATCGACATCATGCTCCTTCCAGAACTGTTCGAGGAAGTTCTCTTTCCCTGCCGGAGAAAGCTGTGACAATGTCAGTTTCTGATCGGGTGTCAACAGGTATGTAACCAGGTGCTTTTTCTCCTTGAGTGACAGTGCATAATAGGGATCCACTATCTGCAATCCATCAGGAACATGAACCGGCCGTTGTTCCGGGACAATGGTCAGATCGACCATGGCCGTATCATTCTCTTCCGTGACCAAGTCAGTTGCAATCATACGCAACTGGTACCGGCCCGGCGTCCAGCCGGTTATGTCGAATCTTTCTGTAACAACCGCCGTGCTACCCGGCTTGTCCCGAAGCTTGTAACCGAAATTCCGGTAAATTGCGCCGCTATTATCGAGCGCTGTATAAGCGAGCCTATAACCGTGACTTCCTGGTTCCGGAAAACGGAGGTTGTACAACTCCGCGTAAAGACAGGCAACCGTGTCCTTGTAACTGAAAACCCGGAGTGGGTTAATAAGCACCTGAAACCCATTAAACACCATGCGACCGGCAGCTGCCTCCTCGCCAACATACGCGATCTGACGAGCGAGGCAGACGCCACCGATTGTCAACCTCTCTGTCCTGCCCGGTTTAACAACAACACTGTCCAGAAAGAACGTTCCTTCCCGTTTACTAACAGCATCAATAACTGTCACCCGGGCATTGTAAAAGCCGGGTTTTACCATCAAGGATATGCGATTGAACAGAGTAAACTCAGTGCCAGCCGCCTCCTTCGGCGAGGACACCCTAACAGAGAAATAGGTGCTGTTTGAATCAATCGGTAAACCATCAGCGCCCAGTAAAACAACCTGAGCGAAAACCCGTCCGTAGAAGTGCGGGTCTGCTGAATCCGGCCTGAAGAACTCAAGCTGCTGTCGACTCAGCGTAAACGGAAAATCAACATGCACCAGTGTATCATAGACCGGGTTATTGAAGACAACTGAACCCGCATAGACGGTCAGTTGATCGTCACTGGTCTGAGCCGGCAGTGAAACTGCCAGGCACACCATAAGAGAAAAGATCAACAACTGATGTCCTCTCACAACTCTGCGCATTGATGCCTCTTAAAAGTCCGGCGTTTGATACAAGCCGTCGTACGGGTACTGAAGACGGTAGTCACCGTCTTCGTTTTCATCAACAAAAGTGAAGCGCTTATACCGACCACTGAGATAGTAGTGCCACACCTGATACGGATGTGAGTAAGGGGAAAACGGAAAATCGTCCAGCTCGTCCGGCTCGCCGTGTTTTATGTAGATTCGCCCCCGGTCAGTCCGCCAGCCTTCACGTCTCAACACCGTGAAGCGCTGGTTGGCCTCATAAACACGACGATAGAACTCTTTCATAGCCTCATTCTCTACTGTACCTACCGTCGGATCGCGCTGGCGCCAGAATTCTGCAAAGGCCTGCCGTCGTTCCTCAACTGAGCTCTGCTTCTTCATTTCATCAAGTTCACCCGGTTTTGAAATGTACGCCAGTTGGTCAAGTGTCATCTTCCAGTCATACTTGATAAGTGCATTCTGTGTCCAGATTATCTCAAACTCCATTCTCTGCATAGCCAGCTTCTTGTTGCGTCGTCCGCGAAGATAGACTTCCATCTCGTAGGAACCGGGCGGAAGCTTCTCAAGCGAAATCTCCCGCAACTGTCTTACGACCGGGTCAGTCAGCGCCGTATGCAGCGTGTCGCGGTACACCAGCCCCTTGGCGACATGACGCAGTCTGGTTTCGACCACGACCTTCTCGGTTGAATCCGAACCTCGATATATCTCCAGATAAAACAAAAGCCGGTTGTCCTCATCCCCACCAAAAGCCCTGGACACCGACGGAACGACCTGCAGGTTTCCCTTCCGGAAAACACTCCCGGAATCCGACAGTTCATTTACAGCTTGCGTAAACTCGATATCGGAAAACGTGGGCTGAGAGATGTTCAGATCTTTCAGCTTCGTCTTCAGCTTGCGCGTCACTACCCGCCTGCTGATGAGGTCGCGAAGCGTAAACTCAATTGTATACTTCCCCGGCAGCAGGTCGAAACTGGCTTGACTTGTCCGATAATCAGACCCTGACTCAGTTCGCTGCTGAGTGGCGACTGTTATTTTCTTCTCCCGTTTGAAATCCGCCACTTGGCCCCCCTCATAATCCCTGATGATGGCGGCAACCTCATAACGGGCGATCCATCGACCAGCCGACTTGTTAAACTCCAGTCCGGAATTGAATATCTGATAATACAATTCCAGCCGTACCTTGCCGGTCTCCTCGGACATGAAGCGCGCATAATCAACGAACAGATGTGGCCCCGCATCCGGGTCGCCACCAACCATCCAGAGGGGTGGTTGTGCACAGGAAGAACAGGCCCCGAACAGGCACATAGCCAGCCACACTGACAGTATCAGGAAAAGATCCCTTATCATCATTCTGCGTACTGAAACCAGCGAGCTAATCATCAGCTTCAATGTATCTGGCGTACACAGGCAGGGCAACACAAAAAAACGGAACAGGTACGGCAAGACACCTAGCCAGTTGAGAGTACTATTCGTAGCGAAGGGCCTCAATCGGATCAAGCCAGGCGGCTTTAACCGCAGGATAAATACCGGAGACCAAGCCAACCGACACTGCGACAACAAAACCAACAACAGTCCAGAATACGGAGACAGCCAGAGGAAAACTGAGCAAGGCATTAACCACAAGCCCCAGTGCGATACCAGCTAGCACACCGATTATACCACCGGTGCCGGACAGAGTCATTGCCTCCGTAAGGAATTGCAGGATGACGTTGGATCGTTTGGCACCAATGGCTTTGCGAATACCGATCTCTCGTGTTCGCTCGGTCACCGAAACCAGCATGATGTTCATTACTCCGATCCCGCCGACCATCAGGCCAACCGAGGTGATAACGATCATGGCAAGGTATATGTACTTGGTGATATTACCGATCATTTCCTTGAACTGCTCCTGGGTGGAAAGGGCGAAGTTGTTCTCTTTGTTGAACGGTACCTTGCGATATACCCGGAGTGCGCCGATTATTTCCTCTTTGGCTTGTTCGATTTTCTCATAGTTGACAGCCCGGACTTGCAGCGAAAGTGCTTCGTCCCATGGTATCAGTTTTTCATAAGTGGACAGTGGGATACAGACCAACCTGTTCTCATAGTCATTCCCAAAATTCGACTTGACCCGCTCGAAAACGCCGATAACCTGAAATTTTTGACCATTCACCCTGATCTCCTGGCCCACCGGTTCCTCTCCCCCCTCGAAAAGAACATCTGCCACGTCGGCGCCGATTACGCAGACCATAAGACGAAACTGGAGATCTGTATTGGTAATGAAGCGACCAACCGAGAGGTTCCTCTCACGCACCTTCATATAATCCGGCCAGGTACCTACGAAACTGTTCCGGGTAAATTTACGATTCTTGAACTTGACCTCGTTACCTCCCCGTGCCCAGTGATGGTTCTGTGGCGCCACACCGTCAACCGAAGGACAGTTGGCAAGTATTGCTTTAGCCTCACCCACCGTGATCCAGGGACGATTACGTTCTTCCTCGCTCAGATCATCGTAGTTAGTGTTCGGGGGAAACCTGTCAACGATAATAATGTTCGACCCCAGCCGGTCAATTTCATTATCCGCAGCGTTGTTAAGACCATCCACGATAGATGCCATGCCAATAACGGAACCAACACCGACCATAACACCGAGAATAGTAAGACTTGAGCGGAGCTTGTTGGTGCGAATCGATGAAAGCGCCATCAGAATCGCATCCTTGATTTCAACGGGGGTAAGAATCATTATCTGCTCACCCTATTCGTAGCTCAGCGCCTTGACCGGATCGAGACGGGCAGCCCGCATGGCAGGATAGATCCCGAATATCAACCCGATGCCGATTGATATTGACAGCCCGGCGATTATGGCCAGGGCCGATGGTGAGATATTCATGTCAATCAGCGCCACCAGCCACCGGGCGATCAAGAAACCAAAGACAATTCCTATAACCCCTCCGGCCAGAGTCACCATCGTAGATTCAAACACAAATTGCACCAGAATATGTTTCTGCTTGGCCCCCAGTGACTTTCTGATGCCAATCTCACGTGTTCGCTCCGTCACCGAGACCATCATGATGTTCATCACCACAATGCCTCCAACAACCAATGAAATGGAGGAAATGCCTATAAGCCCCATCCTGAAAATCCGTGTGATTTGATTAAGGAAGTCCAGCACGCTTTCGGCAGTCATCATGTCAAAGTCGTCCGGCTTGTCGTAGGGTACGTTTCGCTTAGCCCGCAAAACCATCCGCACCTGATCCATGGCCTCTTCCAGCCTTTCGACCGAGACGGCCTTGATGGTAAGATATACCCCCCTGCGTCGTGACACTCCGAACTGCGTAACAAAACAGGACAGCGGAATGATCACAAAATCATCCTGGCTTTCGCCGAACATCGATCCCCGTCTCCTGGCAACGCCAATAACCCGGTACTTTTTGCTCCCCACTTTGATTTGCTTGCCGAGAGGATCCTGACCTTCGAAGAACGTTTCCCGTATGAGATCACCAATAAAGACTACCGGCCGCCGGTAGAGGTCATCCTCATAGGAATGGAATCTCCCCTGGGCAACCTCAAAATCCACGATATCAATAAAGCTGGCGGTCCCTCCCATGACAGTTACTCTGCGCAACTTATCGTTTCTATACTTGACCGTAGCTTCGGTAAACGTTCTCGGAGATACTTTCTCACAAAGAGAGCAGCCTTTTTCAATGAGCTCAGCATCCTCCAGCACAATCGGTTTGCGCTTCACCTTTTCCAGAAACATATCATCGCTCGAAACAATCATCATTTTGGCGACCATAAACGTGGACGGGCCAAGGGAGCTGATGTCTTCCTCGATGGCATCCATCATCCCCTCGAGCGCAGAGATAATGGT
This sequence comes from Candidatus Zixiibacteriota bacterium, assembly GCA_029932795.1. Lineage (GTDB taxonomy): Bacteria > Zixibacteria > MSB-5A5 > GN15 > FEB-12 > JAOZPL01. The sequence continues at coordinate 5,058 of JAOZPL010000093.1, forward strand.
CATGACCGACGTAACACCGAAAATGATACCCAGCAGCGTCAGTCCTGATCGCAACTTGTTCGCACGGAGAGCGTCAAAGGCGATGCGGAGAAGAGAACCCGCAATCATGGCTTACCTGACGCCGTTCCTTTGGCTCTCAGGAATCGCCTCATCGCCGGCGATTTGACCGTCCAGAATGGAGAGGACTCGCTGGGCGTGATGGGCGATACTGGATTCATGGGTGACGGTGATAATCGTATTACCCTGCCGGTGCAATTCGTCGAACAACTGCATGATTTCCTCGGAGACCTTGCTGTCAAGGTTACCGGTCGGTTCATCGGCGAGGATGAGCGATGGGGTGTTCACCAGTGCCCGGGCAACCGCCACGCGTTGCCGCTCACCACCGGATAATTCGCTTGGTTTGTGCATTACGCGGTCGCCAAGCTGCACCTTGGCCAGTGCCTCCTGAGCCATCTGGCGCCGTTGTCGGGCAGGCGTACCGTTGTAAATGAGAGGTAACTCGACATTGTGCAATGAAGTCGCGCGCGGCAGAAGGTTGAATGTCTGAAAAACAAAACCAATTTCACGATTGCGTATATTGGCCAGTTCATTGTCATTCATATCACTGACGCGTCGTTCGTTCAGGTAATACTCTCCCCTGGACGGGGTATCGAGACAACCAATCAGATTCATCAGAGTTGATTTCCCCGAACCGGACGGGCCCATAATAGCGACATACTCACCCCGATCGATAGTGATCGAGACTTCTCTCAAGGCGTGGAGCGTTTCTATCCCCATCACATAGGTTCTCCAGAGGTCTTTTGTCCGGATCAGTGACATATTTATGATTTCCCCTCACCTGTCCTTTTTTCCACTTCCACAAAATCACCATCCTTTATTGTTCGCAGGACACTGTACGGTCCGGAAATAACAGTGTCACCATCCTCCAGCCCGGATGTAACTTCAATATTCTTCTGGTCAGCGATACCGGTTTCGATCCGTATAAAGCGCGCCTGTCCCTCTCGAATAATGAAAACGCCTTTCAGGTCTTCACGTTCAACCTCTTCGTCACCCTCATCCTCATCTATCGATTCTCCAACGACGGTGGTGGTTTCCGCAGCTTGAAGCGTGCTGTTGGAGCTTTCGTCGGTGTCAGATGTTTCGGAGTCAGAAGCGAGAGCAGCCTCAAGCGAGTCCAGATCAATGGCGCGCATGACGACTGCGGAAAAGGGCACTGCCAGCACACCTTCCCGGTTTGCAGTAGTGATGTCAACCGTAGCGGACATACCCGGCCGTATCTTTACCTCGGTATCCTGAAAAACAACCTTGACATTGAAGTTGGTGGATTGATCTTCGGTCCCCATCCCTGTCATAATAGCGGTGTTGCCAATCTCAACAACCTCGCCCTTGAAGGTCGTGTCAGGGAACGCATCCACCTCGATCTCAGCCGCCTGCCCCAATTCAACCTTGTTGATCTCGGTTTCATCAACTTCGACTTCCACCTCGAAAACATTCAGATCAGAGATAGTCATGAGCTTCTTTCCCTGCGTGAAGGCCGTCTGAGCAGCCGCAATCTCACCCACCTCACAATCCATGAACGTGATAACGCCGGTCATCGGGGCCACGATTATCGCCTTGCTCAGATAGTCAAGCTGCTTCTCATAGCGGGACTTGGCCTGTGCCTCCTGGGCAACCGAGGCCTCGTGCGTCGACTTGGCGCTGAGGTATTTGTACTTGGCGTTCTTGAACTCCGTCTCTGAGCTCAGCTTCTGTTGAAAAAGGCTTTGCTGCCGTTTGTATTCTTCCTCGGCCTGCTCCAGCGTGGTTTTGGCTCCTACCAACCTGGCGTTTGCCTCGTCCAGTGCAAACCTGGCCTGGTCAACATCGGAACGCGCCTGCACCGTATCGAGTACCACCAGCAAATCACCCGCCTTGACCCGCTGCCCCTCCCGGACCGGCAGGCTTATTATTTCGCCATTGACCTCAGCGGTGATATCAACCTTCGTTTTTGGTTGAATCCGTCCCGACGCCGAGACAACTTCGACCAGATCATACGGCTTCACCTTGGCCATCGTTACCTTCGTGGATTTGTGGGTGTTGGCGGTCATGTTCACAATGACAATGATCACAACTACCACCACACCGGCAATAATCAGGATGGTTTTTTTCTTCTTCTTGGTCATATTCACCTGCCCGGAGTTGGACTGTTACATTTTCCCCATTGCGTTTTCAAGCTTGGCTATCGCCAGGTTCAGGTCAAAATCAGCCTGTATCAGCGAAACCTGTGCTGTTTTGAGAGATACCTGAGCATCCAGAAGGTCAAGAATCGTGGCGGCGCCCAGCCTGTACTTCTCCTGAGTGATTTTCAAATCCTCGTTGGCAGCATTCACGTTTTCCTGAGAGACTTTCTTCTGCTCTTTGATCTGTTCAATATCGTGGTAACCGGTCTTGATGTTGCTCACTGTCAGATTACGCATGTCAGCCAGTTCGGCTATTCTATTATTATATGCTACCCTGGCCTGCGTCACCTGGCTTTCCCGGAAAAAACC
>JAOZPL010000094.1 GCA_029932795.1 Candidatus Zixiibacteriota bacterium
CTTTGGAGCAACCTCTTCAAGCCCGTTGAGCCGGTCAGTACGAACCGCAACCATATTGACAAAAGGCTCCCCGACCGGATCGATGTTGTTGCCAAACCCGGAGATATACAGTTGCCGACGGTGCTGGTTGGCCAGCCTCACAAACCGGGCTGCTTCTTCAGCGCTCTCCGGATGAAACGTCGGCACCGTTCTCTGATAGGTCAGCCGGTCATCGGGAAATTCTGCTTTGATGACCGAGAGGAATTCCTTATGCATGCACATAAACCAAAGATAGATATTTGAGGTTATGTGTCAACCGATGTCGTATCAGCACTTAGAAATCAGACGAATAAAAAAAGACCCGCCCGCAATGGCCGGGTCTTTCTTTATAACAGATGTCAAGCGAGATGTGGCGATTAGTACATACCGCCCATACCACCGCCCATACCGGCATCCGGTATAGGTGGGCCAGCCTCTTTCTTCTCCGGCTTGTCACACACCACCGCCTCAGTAGTGAGCAGCAGACCGGCAATCGAGGCCGCGTTTTCCAGTGCCGTGCGCGTCACCTTGGTCGGATCAATCACACCCACCTTCATAAGGTCTTCATACGTGTCGGTCAGAGCATTGTAGCCAAAGCCACCGCTTTCGGAGATAACCTTGTTCACCACAATCGAACCTTCAGCACCCGAGTTGATAGCGATCTGACGGATCGGCTCCTCGAGCGCCTTGCGGACGATGTTCACCCCGACCTTCTCTTCTTCATCAGCCTCGACGCCGTCAAGGACCTTCAGAGTACGAAGCAGAGCAACGCCGCCGCCGGGTACAATACCCTCCTCGACTGCCGCCCGGGTGGCGTGCAGTGCGTCCTCGACACGAGCCTTCTTCTCTTTCATCTCGGTCTCAGTGGCCGCGCCGACGTTAATGACAGCTACCCCTCCGGCCAGCTTGGCCAGGCGTTCCTGCAGTTTCTCACGGTCGTAATCAGAAGACGTGTCCTCAATCTGCTTCCTGATCTGTCCAATACGGGCCTTAATATCTTCCTTCTTGCCGGCCCCTTCCACGATAGTCGTGTCATCCTTATCAATTGTGACCTTCTTGGCGGTACCAAGATCGGAAACAACCGCATTTTCAAGCTTAAAGCCGAGTTCCTCAGAGATGACCCGTCCGCCTGTCAGGATGCTGATATCCTCCAGCATCGCCTTGCGGCGATCGCCGAAACCCGGTGCCTTAACCGCCGCCACCTTCAACGTGCCGCGCAGCTTGTTGACCACCAGCGTCGCCAGAGCTTCACCCTCGATATCCTCAGCGATAATCAGCATCGGTTTCCCCTGCTGGGCAACTTTCTCCAGCACCGGCAGAAGGTCCTTCATGCTGGAGATCTTCTTGTCATGGATGAGAATCAGCGGGTCCTCGAGAACGGCTTCCATGTTGTCCGGATCAGTCACAAAATAAGGCGAGACATAGCCGCGGTCGAACTGCATACCCTCGACAATTTCAAGCGTCGTCTCGGCAGTCTTGGCCTCCTCAACCGTAATAACACCATCCTTACCGACCTTCTCCATCGCCTCGGCAATCAGATCACCAATCTTCTTGTCATTGTTGGCGGAATTGGTTCCGACCTGGGAAATCTCGTCCTTGTCGGAAACCGGTTTGGACATCTTGGTGATTTCCTTCGAGATGAGATTGACGGCTTTGTCAATGCCGCGCTTGATCGACATCGGATTGAAACCGGCTGTAACACTCTTGAGTCCTTCTCGGTAGATGGCCTGAGCAATAATGGTAGCCGTCGTAGTTCCGTCACCAGCGTCATCAGACGTCTTGGAAGCGACTTCCTTGACCATCTGGGCACCAAGGTTCTCGAAGTGGTCCTCAAGCTCGATCTCTTTAGCCACCGTCACACCGTCTTTGGTCACGGTCGGAGAGCCGAACTTCTTGTCGATCGCGACATTGCGACCACGTGGGCCAAGCGTTACCTTGACCGCATCGGCCAGCTTGTCCACGCCAAGCTTGAGCTTGGTGCGGGCAGCAGCATCAAATTCTATCTGCTTTGGCATAACTGTATTCTCCCATACGGTTCGGTTAGTTGTTTACCACGATTGCGAAAATGTCGGACTCGCGCATAATGAGGTACTCGTCACCTTCGATAGATACCTCCGTACCAGTGTACTTCCCATAGAGAATCCGATCACCCTTCTTGACCTGCATGGCGATATTTTTGCCTTCATCAGTCACACGACCGGGGCCGACCTCAATGATCTCGCCTTGCATCGGTTTCTCTTTGGCGGTGTCTGGTATAATTATCCCGCCTTTCTTGGTCTCCACTTCCTCAAAGGGCTTTACAACCACACGATCAGCAAGTGGCTTCATCTGCATAATCAACCTCCTGTTTAACGACTTACGAGTTACCTGATCACTCTGTTTTATATATCTCTACATAGCTGTTAGCACTCATCTATGGAGAGTGCTAACAAAGAATACAACTTCAACCCTTCTCTTGTCAAGAGGTTCCAAGGAGATTTCTGATTTTTTCAATTTTTCTTGGATAATCCTGCCATTATGGCAGGAATGTGGCGGATAATGTTATTTAACCGATTACATAACGGCGGGTTACACACGGGAGACATTATGCCGCATCCAGCTGCCATTTAATATACGCAACACCAACGGATCGGTTAAGCTGCTACAATATAGTCAGACCGCTAAGTTCATCCCGCCTATCAGCCGCAGCCCTTCGAGCGTCAGGTTTGGTTCAATCTGCCCAATATAACGGGAGTGCTTTTCGATGCCGTTGGCCAGGCCACCGGTGGCAACCACGGTTGGTTTCTTGAAGCCGGTCTCTTCGATGATCCTGTCGATAATATAATCGAGCTGCCCGACTGTACCATAAAACAGACCGGATTTCATTGCTCCGGCCGTCGATTTGCCGACCACGCAGTCCGGCGGTTCGATCCGAACTTCGAACAGGCGTGCCGCTCTTCTAGCCAGCTCCGCCATCGAAGTTTCCGGGCCGGGGATTATGACACCTCCGATATAGGCACCATCGGCGCTGACAACATCGAATGTCGTGGCAGTCCCAAAATCGACAATGATCACCGGCCCGCCATACTTGTGAAACCCGGCGACCGAGTTGGCAATCCGGTCGGCTCCCACCTGATCTGGCTGATCGATCTCAATCCTGATAGGCAGCTTGAGACGCGCGGTAATAACTATTGGTGAACATCTGAAATATTGCTTCAACATCGTTTCGAAAACGGAGGTCAGCGGTGGCACTACCGAGCCGATCACGACTTTCTTGATCTCTTCGTTCGAGACCTGCATCCGTTCCAGCAGCCCGATGATAAAAAAGCCGGTCTCATCGGCGGTCATCACGTGAGACGATGTCACGCGAAAGCTGTTCTTGAGAGTCTCGCCATCGTAGACGCCCACAACCGTATTGGTGTTGCCAATATCTATCGCCAGAAGCATGGGCGGAATATAAGCCTGAATAAGAAATTGTCAAACGGGATCAGTCATGCAGGGCAGTAGCCTTTTGCTCCTGCCGGCTGCGTGGGCGGATAGCACACTTCTGGTTCTACCTACCTCGATGTCACCATTGCTCAGTCAAACAGGCCCACGGTTATACAAACCGAACACGATGCCGGCATGTCAAAGTTCAGCACCACTGTGGCTCCCGGCTCATACGTGGAGCTGGCCGTTTCGAACGAGAACTCTGTCGGTGGTGGAGCCGAGAGACCCGCTGGAATATCACATGCCGGATTGCAGTCCGGAGGCACTGTAACAGAGCCACCTCCTGCTACAATTTCAAAGACAACCGTCGAGTCGAACTGATCCGCCTGCATCCGTGCCTCATAGGTTCCGGGTACCACTTGAGCTCCCGTCTTGTCCGTCTGGTCCCAGCACGCGCTGTAACTGCCCGCCGACAGGGACTGACAGTCAATCAGAGGAGCTATTACACCGGTAGTCCAGAAAGATGCTTCGCCATATGCGAACGCAAAGTTGTTCTGATCAATCGCTGCGAGTCCCCAATGAACATGCGAATACGAAGGCAGACTATCATCTCCGTTGTCACCATATGTAACGCCAAGTGTCTCCTTGTAAGAAAACTTGGTAGCGGTGTGTCGATATAACCAGGTCATCGGAGAAGGTCCGGCGTCCTCTTGCACAAAAATCCAGTAGGATTCAGCACCCGTCTTCGCATCCCAAGTGAAGCTCGTATCCAGGGGAACGTCTTCCTCGCTGTCAGGCGCCAGCCCGAACACCGTCTCCTCGGGGTTGAAGTCAGCCGGTACAAGAACAATCAACTCACAGGGTTCACTCTCCCTATCTCCCTTGGCTGCCGTGGCCCAGTATATATGTGTGTCAATAGATGTTGAGTCGAAAAGAGTATCTATAAATGCGAGTACCGGCAACGGACCAGCTGATGGGCCAAGCATCATGCTGTCAATGATAAGAGTATCGTTGAGCCTTTCGGCTTCATTGCCGCCAACCTTTTTGTACACGTTATATCCATCGACTGAACTACGGGTCGAGTCCACCCACCCCACGTACATCATAAACGGTTCATCACCGAAATGGCTGCAGGCACCCATAGGAGATTGTGGTGGTGTCAGATCGGGTGGGACGTGATCAACCCCATCGGAGCAACCCGTGACGATGGTCAAGACAAGAAGTACGGCGAGGGCAGAGCCGATGCATCTCATTGCTTACCTCCTTCTGATTTTGCAGGTTATCGCTATCATTAGCTGTAAGCTTATAATACGGCTACACTGCGGTTGTTGACTATCAATTGTGAAGCAATAAAACCGTTATCCTCGTTACTGTCAGGAAGAAAAGCGGGGTAAAGAAACATACCGCATCCTAACCATTTCTGAAAGCACCGCTCTGAAGACCTGACTAACACAACCGGTTCACGGCTAGCCCTTCATGCGGCTGTACAAGGAAGCGACACAAAACTAAACGGGACTTGATCTCGGCTAACTGTCACGTGAAAATGTCTCCCTAAAATGGAAAGTATCCCTGTATTCATCAATGAGACCCAATAGTCTTTGCTTCTCCAGGATTCTTGTCATCGCCTTGCCGTGTATCCGGTCGTGCCAGATAAACCTCCGCAGCACTTTTTTGAGCGTCCAGCGTTCGTTATCGATTTCATATTCCAAGGCGTTATAGTTTTCGCGGTATATGCTTTCAAGCTTGGCCAGGCAAAAGCCCCTGATGGTCATGAAATCATCTTCTGTCTGCTCTGAGATCTTCATCCTGGATAAGTAATAATACTGGCAGCGTTTGACGTGCCTGAATATTGCCCGCAACGTCGCAGGATTATCCCCGTAAAAGGTCTTTCTGATTCTTGATTCATCAACCCAGCCTTTGAACCTGGCGTTCGCATAAAGCTGTGTAAAAGTCTCTCCGGAGAACCGTACTAAATCGAGCAAGTTTTGGAATTCTCTATCCGACAGCATTTCTTGATCCGCCTGCAGCAGGATTTCACTATCCGCATCCTCAACAGTTAATGTGCTCTTGTGTTCTTGTACAACTTGGACCTTATAGTCGTACCTCTGTTCGACACCCAGCCATTTCAGATATAAACCTACTTCCCGATGCACCTTGGCAACTGCTTCTTCTTCAGTCCTGCCCCGCACGAAGGCCCCCGGCAACTCGACGATAAATCCCAAATACCCCTTGCCGTTTGTTTCTAACGCTAAAGAAGCTACATCGGTTAGTTTTATCTGTGGTCTTTTGGACATATCAAGATTAACTTATTCAGCCCCCAGTGAATCGTCAGGTGCACAGGGCACCTGACCTACTTGTCAAGGCAAGGCACGGATCAGAAAGGCGAATCACCCACTCAATTCACGGCCGGTCCTGCCCCGCTACCGGTGCGGCGAGCTATATCGTAGTTGACCTTCTCGGCCGATTTGTAGGCGTCGTACATGCCGTAGATCCACAGAATGGGAGTGGTAATCAGCCCGATCACGACAAACATCAACACCCAGGAAACGGCATAGGCGACAATGAACGCAACTCCCTTGGCGATCTGGCCGTTGTATACCTGACCCAGTCCCATCCAGAAGAATGACAGCACCGCGGCGATACTGGGATTCTTGTAAAAGACCGGAGATGCCGGTGGAGGCGGGTTTTCCATGCATCTTCTCCCTTGCTTCGGAATGATTATAATCTATCCAAGTTACTCAAATAACAGCGGGAAATTCAACGGTTTTTTCCGCTGCGGATTTGCCCCCTAGCCGGACAGACTGCTGCCCGAATCAGTCGCCGGAGGAACCACGTCGGTAGCCGGCACAGGTTGAGGCTGACCGTAACCGGTCACCTGCATGAAGCCAATCGTCCAAACCGAACTGGCAAACGTACCAAAAAAAGCCGAAGACAGAATGATTACTAGCGACACCAGCAACACACCCGGAATTATGCCGAGCCAGAGGTTTACCATGCCGGTCACAATAAGTGGTATAGCCAGGATCAGCATGCCGACAACCAGAACGCACCAGAGAATGATCTGGGCAAAGAACGATGAGAATGCGACGCCCAACGTCTTTCCGACGTTAGTCGTGAACAGACGCCAGCCTTTACCTATAGCGTCCAGCCAATTGTTATCGTTGAGTATCGCAAACCGTATGGCCCATCCCTCAACGCAGATGGTGGCAACGATTATTACCAACAGAATGGGAATAGCCAGGATTGTCAGGCTGATGCCCAGAGCGACGGAAGCGAAGTAGGAGGGTATGATAAATAACAGAAGGCCGAGGATGGCCGATATCACCACAATTGTGGCCAAAAGCATGATACCAAAGAGCCTCAGGAATCTTCGAACGCCCATCGACCAGCAATCAGCAAAAGTTACGTGGAGGTTCAGTTCTTTCCTGGAGATTCCGTGGATGAGCGAACCCTCGGAGAGAACACTCATCACCCAGAAGATGATCCAGAGAGAAAAGACCACCATAGCGAAAAAAACCAGTAAGGCCGGTTCGATCTCCAGGTTGCCGTATTTCCCCAGATGGATGACATTGTCACATCTGTCCAGCTTGTCTGTCCACCAATGACCGCCGCCGAATCCGTCGGCCACGGATACAAAGAACCCGAACAGCCACAGGAATTTGTAGCTCCAGGCATTGCTGACGGATTTTCTGATGAGTTGCATGTAGTCCATGTTTTCCCCTACCTCCCTTACCGGTTACCAGGCTGGTTGGTCATGCGACGTTATATCGTTCTACAACTGGTTACGCAAATCCAGTGGCATCGTTTCGCCACATTCAATATACATCATATGCATATGTTTATTCAAGGAGAGCGGAAAAAACAATCCATACCAGCCGCCCGGCTCCGGCGCTAGGACTGCTGGCTTGGCTGCCAAGGACAAGAGAATAGGCCTGAAGGTCTACCACTCCGTACCGTAAGGAATTGGTCGAAAGCCTATTATAAAGAGCGTCAGAAATATGGGCGAACAATCTACCGGATCACTCATATCTTCATAAACACGGTTGCCCGATCCCGTTTTAGCTTGGGGTGATCGACAATTATGAATCCAGTTCGCCGGGCTTCAGTTTCGT